>JAOPWF010000062.1 GCA_025965815.1 Mycobacterium sp. | reverse complement strand
GGGCCACCAGGTCGGCGAGGTCTCCCAGGGCGTGCTGTTCCCCAAGCACCGCACCGACCTGATCGGCTGTGCGGTCAGCGTGCAGCGGATGTTGGCCGGTCAGATCGAGACCATGCGGGTGCCCGCCAATCCACTGGACGTGCTGGCCCAGCACACGGTGGCCGCGTGCGCGCTTGAGCCGCTGGACGTCGACCTCTGGTTCGACGCCGTTCGGCGCAGCGCTCCTTTCGCGACGCTGCCGCGCAGCGCGTTCGAGGCGACCCTGGATCTGCTGAGCGGGAAGTACCCGTCCACCGAGTTCGCCGAACTGCGGCCCCGGCTGGTGTACGACCGGGATGCCGGGACCCTGACCGCGCGACCGGGCGCCCAGCGGCTCGCTGTCACCTCCGGCGGCGCGATTCCCGACCGCGGCATGTTCACCGTGTACCTGGCGGCGAGTGCGGACACCGAAAAGCCTTCGCGGGTGGGTGAACTCGACGAGGAGATGGTCTACGAGTCCCGTCCCGGCGATGTCATCTCGCTGGGCGCGACGAGTTGGCGCATCACCGAGATCACCCACGACCGCGTGCTGGTGGTGCCTGCTCCCGGACAGCCGGCCCGGCTGCCGTTCTGGCGCGGCGACGGTGTCGGCAGGCCCGCCGAGTTGGGTGCCGCGATCGGCGCCTTCACCGGTGAGCTCGCCGGTCTGGGTAAGCCCGACTTCGTCGAGCGCAGCGAGGCACTGGGATTCGATGAGTACGCGTCGGAGAATCTCTGGCAGCTGCTCGACGACCAGCGCCAGTCCACCGGCGCGGTGCCGACCGACGCGACGCTCGTGGTCGAACGCTTCCGCGACGAACTCGGCGACTGGCGGGTCATCCTGCACTCGCCGTACGGCCTGCGAGTGCACGGGCCGTTGGCGCTGGCGGTCTCCCGCCGGCTACGTGAGCGGTACGGCATCGACGAGAAGCCGACGGCGTCCGACGACGGCATCATCGTCCGGCTGCCCGACACCGAGGACGCCGCCCCGGGGGCGGAACTGTTCGTGTTCGACGCCGACGAGATCGAGCCGGTCGTCACCGAGGAGGTCGGCGGCTCGGCGTTGTTCGCGTCGCGGTTCCGCGAGTGCGCGGCACGGGCCCTGCTGCTGCCGCGCCGTCATCCCGGCAAGCGCTCGCCGCTGTGGCAACAGCGGCAGCGGGCCGCGCGGCTGCTCGACGTAGCGCGGAATTACCCCGACTTCCCGATCGTGCTGGAAGCCGTCCGCGAGTGCCTGCAGGACGTCTACGACGTGCCCGCGCTGACCGAGTTGATGACGAAGGTCGCGCAGCGCCGCGTGCGGCTGTTGGAAGTGGAGACTCCGACCCCGTCACCGTTCGCGGCGTCGCTGCTGTTCGGCTATGTCGGCGCCTTCATCTACGAGGGCGACAGCCCGCTGGCCGAGCGGCGCGCCGCAGCGTTGTCACTGGACAGCGTGCTGCTGGCCGAGCTGCTGGGCCGCGTCGAGCTGCGCGAACTGCTCGACCCCGAGGTCATCGCCTCCACCTCCCGGCAGCTCCAGCACCTCAGCCCCGACCGGGCGGCACGCGATGCCGAGGGGGTCGCCGACCTGCTGCGGCTGCTCGGCCCACTGACCGAGGACGAGATCGCCGCCCGTGCCACCACCGACGATGTCGGCGGCTGGTTGGAGGGCCTACGGGCCGCCAAGCGTGCGCTGACGGTGTCGTTCGCCGGCCAGACGTGGTGGGTCGCCGTCGAGGACATCGGCCTGCTGCGCGACGGTGTGGGCGTGGCGGTGCCGGTGGGCGTTCCCGCGAGCTTCACCGAGTCGGTGGTCGATCCGCTCGGTGAACTGCTCGGCCGTTACGCGCGCACCCGCGGCCCATTCACCACTGCCGACGCCGCCGTGCGCTTCGGCCTTGGCCTGCGGGTCGCCGCCGACGTGCTGGGCCGGCTGGCCGTCGACAACCGGTTGGTGCGCGGCGAGTTCACCGGCACCAGCGACTCAACAGGCGACCAGTGGTGCGATGCCGATGTGCTGCGCATCCTGCGGCGACGGTCGCTGGCGGCGCTGCGGGCGCAGGTCGAGCCGGTCAGCACGGCGGCCTACGCACGGTTCCTGCCCGCCTGGCAGCAGGTCAGTGGAGCCGGCACCGGGTCGGTGTCCGGCATCGACGGGCTGGCTTCGGTGATCGACCAACTCGCCGGCGTCCCGATACCGGCGTCGGCGGTCGAGCCGCTGGTATTCGGCCAACGGGTCCGCGACTACCAGCCGGCCATGCTCGACGAGCTGCTGGCGGCCGGTGAGGTCACCTGGTCGGGTGCGGGTCCGATCGCGGGTGGCGACGGTTGGATCGCGTTCCATCCCGCCGACTCGGCGCCGTTGACCCTGAAGTCGCCGGCCGAGATCGACTTCACCGACACACACCGCGCGATCCTGGACACGCTCGGCGGTGGCGGTGCCTACTTCTTCCGTCAACTCGCACAGGACGGCACCGACGAGGCACAGCTCAAGCAGGCGTTGTGGGAACTGGTGTGGGCCGGCTGGATCACCGGCGACACCTTCGCTCCGGTGCGGGCCATGGTCGGGGGTTCCCGCCGGCCGGGCAGCCGTCGGCCGGGCAGCCCGGCACACCGGCAGCGCAGGCAGGCTCCCCGGCTCAGCCGGTACAGCGTCGCGCACGCGGCGACCCGTACCTCGGATCCGACCGTGGCCGGGCGTTGGTCGGCGTTGCCGCCCGCGGAACCCGAGTCAACGGTGCGCGCGCACTTCCAGGCCGAGCTGCTGCTCAGCCGTTACGGCGTGCTGACCAAGGGAGCCGTTGCGGCCGAAGGTATTCCGGGCGGTTTCGCGATGCTGTACAAGGTGTTGGGTGCATTCGAGGACGCGGGCCGGTGCCAGCGTGGTTACTTCGTCGAATCGTTGGGCGGTGCCCAGTTCGCCGTCGCTTCCACCGTGGACCGGCTGCGGTCCTACCTCGACGGCGTCGATCCGGAGCGACGCGACTACCGCGCGGTCGTGCTGGCGGCGGCGGATCCGGCGAACCCGTATGGTGCGGCACTGCCCTGGCCTACCAAGCGGCAGTCTGACGGCGCAGAGTCCGACACCGCGCACCGGCCAGGCCGCAAGGCGGGCGCACTGGTCGTGCTCGTCGACGGCGAGCTGGCCTGGTTCCTCGAGCGCGGCGGTCGCACGGTGCTCAGCTTCACCGACGATCCAGAGGCCCATCACGCCGCTGCGGCCGCGGTGGCCGACCTGGTCAGCGCCGGGCGGGTGGAGTCCATCCTGGTCGAGCGGAT
>JAOPWF010000466.1 GCA_025965815.1 Mycobacterium sp. | reverse complement strand
AGGTGTTGATCGGCCACCCCGGCGGACCGTTCTGGGCGAAGAAGGACGACGGCGCATGGTCGGTCCCGAAAGGGGAGTACACCGAGGTAGAGGCGCCATGCGACGTCGCCCGACTGGAGATCCACGAGGAGATAGGTATGACGGCACCCGACGGGCCGCGCACTGAGTTCCCGCCGGTCAAGCAGCCCAGCGGCAAGGTCGTGACGGTGTTCGCCGTCCAGGGTGACCTCGATCTGACCGGGTCACGGAGCAATACTTTCGAGCTGGAGTGGCCCAAGGGTTCCGGCAACGTCCGGGAACACCCCGAAATCGACCGTGTCGGCTGGTTTTCGGTGGCCGCGGCGCGATCCAAGCTGCTCAAGGGCCAGCGGAGCTTGCTGGACCGGCTGATGGAGCTGCCGAGCCTCGCGCGGTTCGACGAAGGGTCGACCCGCTAGCCGGCGGTCGCGGTGTGGCGGGAGACCTCGAGCCGGGTCCGGGCCCGCAGTTCGGGCATCGCGCTTTCGGGCACGCCGAGAACCCGCAGACATGCATCCGCAACATGTTCGGGCAGCTGTGACCGCTCGGCGTCGGGTCTGTTCGTCCACATGTTCACCAGCGACTCGACCAGCCGGAACGGTAGGTCGGCGGCATCCTCGGCGACGCCGCTTCCCGCCACGACGGTCCTGCTCAGGCCCAGATAGTGCAGGCGGAGACGTTCCCGGTCCGCCCAGAACGTGGACAGTCGCGCGCCCCGCAGCTCGGGTAGCAGGTAGAGCGCACCCAGATTCCAGCGCCCGTAGAACAGCTGCGCACCGTCGAAGGCGGCCAGGGCGTGCAGATGCTGCGCGGGGGTCAGGGCCGGTTGCACAGCGGACAGGCTCGAAACGAAGCACAATGTCGGCGTCACGGTCTGATGGAGCAGCGCCGAGAGAATCTCGTCCTTGGTCTTGAAGTAGTGGTACAGCGACGCCTGGCGCACTCCCACGGCCTCGGCGATGGTTCTCGTCGAGGTGCTGGTGTAACCCCGGGTCGTGAACAGTTCGCCTGCGGCATCGAGGATTTCGTCACGCGCGGTGGTGCCTGGCCGTCGCCGCGTGGTCAGTCGCGGACGTCCGGCCCTGGTTGTCGGCATCTTCCCATCGTGGCCCACGACGGCGCCGAAACCACAAGCCCGCGCGTTTCTGTCATATGACAGAAACGCGCGATACCTATCGGTTACGCGGGGGCACCGTTTGGTTACGTCAGCGATACCCACGGCCGCCATGTGCCGTGAAAACTGTCAAATGACAGGCTGGTGACTCACAGCGGAGCACCGGCCACGAGTTGTCCGAGATTGCCGGAGAAGCATCACATGGCTAGTGCGCTGTCCGAGATCGGCGAGCAGCGGGTGTCCTCGCCCATGCCCGCCGAGCAGCCGCCGGTTGCGACGGTGGCCGACCTCAACGTGACCTTTCGTCGGAACGGCCGCGACGTCAGGGCCCTGCGCGGCGTATCACTGAGCATCGCACCCGGCGAAATCCTCGGTCTGGTGGGCGAATCCGGCTCGGGCAAGAGCGTGCTCGGATTCAGTCTGCTCGGGCTGCTGTCAGACCAGGCCGACGTGCGCGGCACCGTACACATCGCGGGTACCGACATGGTGCACGGCCAGCCCAAGGTGCTGCGTAAGGTGCGCCGGTTGGACCTCGGCGCGATCTTCCAGGACCCGATGACCTCGCTGAACCCGACGATGCGCGTCGGAAAGCAGGTGTCCGAGGCCACCGGCAGTTCCGCAGAGGCGGAGCGATTGCTTGCCGCGGTGGGTATCCCCGAGCCCAAGCGAAGAATGCGTGCGTACCCGCACGAACTGTCCGGCGGCCTGCGGCAGCGCGTCATGATCGCGATCGCCATCGCCGGCAACCCGGAGCTGATCATTGCCGACGAGCCGACGACGGCGCTCGACGTGACGGTTCAGGCCCAGGTACTGCGGCTGCTGCTGAGGCTGCGCGACGAAATCGGCTGCAGCATCGTCATGATCACCCATGACCTCGGTGTCGCCGCACAGATCTCTGACCGAGTCGCCGTGCTCTACGCCGGTCGCATAGCCGAAATCGGCCCGACCGCGTCGGTGCTGAGTCAGCCGGCACACCCGTACACCCTCGGCCTACTGCGCTCACGTCTGACGCTGGAGACCTCGCGCGACCGCAAGCTCGCGGCGCTGGCAGGCACCGTCCCCAGTCCGGTGACACCGTTGCCGGGTTGCGCCTTCGTCCCGCGATGTCCGCTGGCGAAGCCGGAGTGCTCGGCGAGTCCGCCCGACCCCGTCACGGTCGGGCCGGACCGCGTCAGCGCCTGCATCCTGCCGCTGCCCGAAGTGATCGACGAGCTGGGCTCCCAGTCCGTCAACACCGGCGACGAGTTCGCGCCCTCAGTCACCGAGGACGCGGCGACCCAACCGCCTGCCGTGGTCCTGCGGGGCGTCACCAAGACCTTCTCGGTCGGCAACCGCTGGCGGGACCGGAACCTGAAGCAGGGTGGCAAGTTACACGCGCTGCGCGGAATATCACTGACCGTCGGCCACGGGGAGTCGGTGGCACTGGTCGGGGAGAGCGGCTCGGGCAAGTCGACGCTGCTACGGATCATCGCCGGTCTGGAGAACGCCACATCGGGGACCGTGGTGCGGGCGAACGAGCAGCGGCCGCAGATGGTGTTCCAGGATGCCGGCGCGTCGCTGACGCCGTGGCTGTCGGTGGGCGAGCTGATCTCCGAACGTCTCCGGCACCAGGGCATGTCGCGAAAGCAGAGACAACTGGCGGCGGCCGAGGTGCTGGACCGGGTGGGACTCCCGCGCGACGTGACGAAGTCACGCGCCGGGCAACTCTCCGGCGGCCAGCGGCAACGGGTTTCGTTGGCGCGGGCCACAGTCGTGCCCCCCGCGGTTCTGCTGTGCGACGAGCCGACCAGCGCACTGGACGTCTCGTTGGCTGCGTCGGTGCTCAACCTGATCGGGGATCTGCGCCGCAGCCTCGACATGTCGGTGGTGTTCGTCACCCATGACCTGTCGGTGGCGCGAGTCGTCGCCGACCGGATCGCGGTCATGTACCTGGGCCGGATCGTGGAGATCGGGCCCGCCGACGACGTCATCGCCCGGCCTGCACACCCGTACACCCAGGCACTGGTCGATTCGATTCCGGATCTCGGGCGCGAATCGAAGGTTCTGGCCGGCGAGCCGGCGAGCCCGCTGTCGCCACCGTCGGGATGTGCCTTCAATCCCCGCTGCCCGATCTCCATCGACACCTGTGGCGACGAGAAACTCGATGTCCGGCTGGAGGGCAGGCCAGGCAGCCCGCGGCAGGTGGCCTGCATCGAGCGGAAGGCCGGCTGATGGCGATCGCAATTCCGGCCGGCGTACGGCTCCGGGCCCGGGCAGCAGAGGCCTGGTCCTCGCCGAGGTCGCCTGGCCAGCTGCTCAACTGGGCCGGCTTCTCGATGGTGCTGGTGGTCACGCTGGTGGCGGTGGCCGTCCCGCTCATCTCTCCGCACGACCCGCTACTACCGGTCGGAATGCCTCTGCAGGCGCCGGGCAAGAACGGGTTCCTGCTCGGCACGGACAACATCGGCCGAGACATTCTGAGTCGGGTCCTCTACGGCGTCCGGTCAAGCTGGTTTGCGGCCCTGGTGGTCGTCGCCGTCGGACTTCTGATCGGCGGGCTGGTCGGCCTGATCGCGGGAGCGGCGGGTGGCTGGCTGGATGCGACGCTGATGCGGATCACCGACGCGTTCCTTTCGCTACCGGCACCGGTCCTGGCGATCGCCGTCGTGGCAGCGCTCGGACCGGGTTTCATCCACACCCTGATCGCGGTCTCGATTGTCTGGTGGCCGTTCTACGCCCGGCTGGTACGCGGAGAGGTCAACCGGCTGGCCGCCCGTCCGCACGTCGAAGCCGCGAAACTGGCCGGTGTGGGCAGGATTCGGCTGGCGGCACGCCACCTGCTGCCCGGCGCGGTGCCCAACGCGCTCGTCGCGGCGAGCCTGGACATCGGCAGCCTGATTCTCACCCTCGCGGCGCTGTCCTTCCTGGGACTCGGTCAGTCCGCCCCGGCCCCGGAACTCGGCGCCGACGCCGCCCGCAACCTGAGCTACTTCCTGCAGCAATGGTGGATTCCGGTGATGCCGGGCCTCGGTGTGCTCATGCTCGCCCTGATCGCAAACTTCGCGGGGGACAGCCTGCGCAACCTGATGAAGACGAGTTAGGGGACGCCGATGAAGACGTTCGTTTTCTCGCGGCTCGCGGCCATGGTGGGCATTCTCATCGCGCTGACCGCCGTACTATTTGTGCTGCAGCATATTTCGCCGCTGGATCCGGTGCACGCGCAGCTTGGTGCGCAGGCGTCGGCTCAGGCGATCGCGGCCCGTCGCCACGCGCTGGGGTTGGACCAGCCGCTGCTGGACCAGTTCTGGAGCTACCTGACCGCCGCCGTGCACGGCGATCTCGGTACCTCGTACCGCACCCGTCATCCGGTCGGCAGCGATCTCGGTGATTTCCTGCCTGCCACCCTCGAACTCGCGCTGTACGGTATCGCGATCGCTCTCGTGCTCGCGGCACTGCTGGCCTTCAGCCTGACGCTGAAGTGGCGCGGCTCGGGCGTCCTGCGCGCGGTCCTGTTCACCGGCGCCTCGGCCCCGATGTTCCTACTCGGCATTCTCGGCCTGATCGTCTTCTACCAGCGTCTCGGCTGGGTACCGGCCAACGGCCGGTCCAGCGTGCCGAGCCCGCCGACCGGGCCTACCGGGCTGCTCACCGTGGACGGCCTGCTGTCCGGACGCCTCGACGTCGTCGCCGACGCGTTGCACCACCTGATTCTTCCGGCGCTGGTGATCGCGATCGGTCCGGCGGTCGCGATCGGTCGGGTGCTGCGCTCCAGCCTGCTCACGGACGCCGACAGCGATTACGCCCGAACCGCGCGGGCCAAAGGCCTTTCCGAGGGCAGGATCATGACCGGGCATGTGCTGCGGAACTGCGTCGGCTCGGCCCTGTCGATGACCGGCCTGCAGGTCGGACTGATGTTCTCCGGCGTGCTCGTCATCGAGCAGGTATTCGGTTGGCCTGGTATCGGCCAGTACATCGCGCAAAGTATCCCGGTCGCCGACTTCCCCGCGATCGCCGGAGTCACGCTCGTGCTCGGTGCCCTCTACGTGCTGATCAACACCGCCGTCGATCTGCTCCAGGCGGCGGCGGATCCCCGCATCGCCACATGACCGTCGGCTGTTCTGCCGCAGCGTTTTCCGTTACAGATCCCAGGAGGATAGGTGCCAACTCAGCCACTTGTTGTGGGTAAACCCGTGCTGGTCGTGGTCGACATGCAGGAGGGTGGTGGACTGCCCGCCGCCGAGACCGGCATCGCCGTGATGCCCGGTCACGCCGACCGGACCGCACGCGCCGAGCGACTGCTCGCGGCGGCCAGGGCGGCAGGTGTTCCGGTCGTCTTCTTCCAGGAAGTCCACCGGCCCAGCGGTGTCGACTTCGGCCGTGAGCTGGACGGGACCGAGGGTGTGCATTGTGTGGAGGGCCAGCCCGGCACCGACCTCGAGCCGTCACTGCGACCCGGGCCGGGGGAGTTCCACATCGTGAAGCGGCGGTACTCCGGTTTCATCGGAACCGATTTCGAGATCGTGCTGGGCGGTCTCGGCGCGTCGACGCTGATCCTGATCGGCGGGCTCACCGACGTCTGTGTGCACTACACGTTCGCCGACGCACACCAGCGGGACTACTACGTGCGTGTCGTCTCCGACTGTGTCGGCGGGTCATCGCAGTACCGGCATGAAGCAGCCCTGGACGCCATGGAATATCTGCAGACCGGCGCTATGCGCACCACCGACGAGATCCTGTCCGCATTCGAACTGATCGGCGCGGCCGAGGCCCCGACCACTGAACCCGTCCTCGAAGGAGCAGCACAATGAGTCACTCGCCCACATCGCGGCGTCGACGCCTGCAGGCCCTGACCGCGACCTGTGCCGTCGCGGTGCTGACCCTCGCCGCCTGCGGTGGGTCAGATTCGGGTGGTGCGCCCAACGCCGCGCCGACCGACAAGGTGCTGCACGTGTCCTTCCTGCAGGATCCCGGCCAGCCGCCGGACCCCGACATCTTCTATGCCGGACAGGGTCTGCTGTTGACCACCAACCTCTACGAGGGTCTGCTGCAGTACAAGAGCGGTACCGCGAAACCGGAACTGGAGCCGTTGCTGGCCACCGAGTGGACGCAGTCACCGGATCACAAGGTGTTCACGTTCAAGTTGCGCGAGGGCGTCAAGTTCCATGACGGGACGCCGTTCACCTCGGCGGCGGTCAAGGCATCCTTCGACCGGCGGCTCGCCATCAACCAGGGTCCGGCCTACATGGTCCAGGACGTCGATTCGGTGACGACACAGGGTGATTACGGTGTGACGATCACGCTGAAGGCACCCAACTCGGCGTTCCTCGACTACATCGGCTCGCCCTACGGGCCGCGGATGCTGAGCCCCACCGGGCTGGAGAAGAACGCCGGCGCCGACCACGCGCAGAACTACCTGACCAGTCATGACCTGGGCACCGGCCCCTACACCCTGACCGATGCGCAGGTCGGCTCGCACTACGGGTTGGCCGCATTCGGAGATTACTGGGGCGCCAAGCCATACTTCACGACCGTTGACATACCGGTCATCACCGATGCGTCGGCGCAGCAGCTGCAGTTCAACAACGGGCAGCTCGCCGTGATCATGCATGACCTGCCGTCCTCGGCCGTGGAGTCCTACATCAACAACAGCAAGTATTCGCACTACTCACTGCCGACGATGATGTCGAACTACCTCTACATCAATTCGAACAAGGGCATGCTCACCGACCAGGCCAACCGGTCGGCGGTGCTGCAGGCCATCGATGTCGACGCGTTGGTGAAGCAGACCTATTTCGGGCGCGGCAAGAAGGCGGACCAGGTGTATCCGCCCAACATGTTGGCACCGGAGTTCGCCAAGCAGTCGATCGCGCACAATCCGGCGGCCCTGACAGAGGTTGCCGCCGGGCTGCCGGGAGACCAGAAGGCGGTCACCGTCGGCTATGACTCCAGCAACCCGGACAATCAGTTGATCTCCAACCTGATTCAGACCCAGCTCGCCTCCGCGGGCCTGACCGCCAAGGTGCAGAGCTACCCAACTTCGGAGATCTACGGCTGGATCGGCACCAAGGGTGCGTCAGCGCCGGAGATCTTCTCGGCCACGGCCTGGCCCGATGCCCCCTCGCCGTACACCTGGGGGCACATCTCCTTCGACCCGGACGGCGGCCTGAACTACCTGGGCTGCTCCGCACCGCCGATAACCGCGGCACTGGCCCGGGGACTGGACACCGGTGAACCACAGCCGTTCTCGGACGCGGCCGCCGCGGCATCGGGTACGGGATGCTGGATGAACCTCGCCAACGTCGACGACTTCATGGTCGCGCAGCCGTGGCTGAAGGGCGTGGAACAGGCGCACGCGGTGACCAACCCCAACTCGCTGCGGCTCGCCGCGCTGTCGGTCGGCTGATCGAATGGGCCTGGGAACAGCCAAGGTTCGGCGGATCGTGCTACTCACTCTGGGTTGGGAGGAACTACCGAAGTCGGTATCGGTCTACGGTGCGTCATCCGACATCCGGCTGCGTGAGCCGGTGCCGGGCGTGCTGCTGCAGACCGACGGCGGCTGGGTGCTGCTTGACACAGGTTTCAACACCGCGCTCATCCGGGATCCGGCCCTGCGCCGCAGGTTCTTCCCGGGCGTGGAATACCGGCCGGTCCTGCCCGGGCCCGGCGAGCCGATCGAGGAATCCCTGTCACAGATCGGCGTCGACATCGACGACATCCATGCCGTCGCGCTCAGCCACCTGCATCACGACCATGCCGGCGGAGTCAAACTGTTCGCCGGCAAGGTGCCCGTGCACGCGCAGCGCCGGGAGCTCGAGTACGGGCTGTCCAATCACCCCGAACCGGAACGCCATGCGATCGCGCGGATCGATTTCGACGATCCCCGCATCGACTGGCAGCTGGCCGACGGCGAGGCGGAGATCGCGCCGGGTATCAGCGTGGTCCCGACCTACGGACACACGCCGGGACACCAGAGCTTCGTGGTGGAGCTGGACGAGTCGGTCGGGGGCGGGGGATTCG
>JAOPWF010000420.1 GCA_025965815.1 Mycobacterium sp. | reverse complement strand
ACCGGTGTTCCACTACGGCCCGTTCGTGATGAACTCGAAGTCTGAGCTCATCGACGCGATCGAGGACTTCAACGCGGGCAAGTTCGGCACCATCCCGCGGAACGCGCTGATGCCCCATACCGCGGGGCAGCGATGAGCGCTTGCGCGAAGAGCAGAATGCAGGGCCTGCCGACTGCTGAACGCCGGTAACGCAGCACAATTTTGACACTTTTTCGCCGGTGCTATCGTCCGCCGCGGAAGGCCTGACCACGGCGGCGAAGGGCGAAGAAGTGTCTGATTCCGAACGATCCGGTGCCAAATACGGCGACCCCGGCAGCACTGCGGTGCTGTGCGTCGAATGCCAGAACGGGGTGATCGGCGAGCACTCCGTGCTGCCCAACCTGGCGTCGGACTCCGCCGGCCTGGTCGAGAACATCGGAAAGCTGCTCGACGGTGCCCGGTCGGCGGGGGTCCGGGTCGTGCACGCCACCTTCGAAGGCGTCGCGGCCGGCACCGACCCGGGATCCGCGCGGATATGGCGCGCCCTGGGGCCGGCGACCGCGCATTGGACGCCCGAATGCGAAGGCGTTCAGGTGGTTCCGCGGCTCAACGGCCCCGGCGACCTCGTCATCCCGCGACATCACGGGCTGTTTCCCACGTCCGGCACCGAGTTGCTGCCGGTACTGCGGGGGTTGGGAGTGCAGACCGTCGTGCTGACAGGCGTGTCCTTGAATCTCGCCCTACCGCACACCGCCGGTGACATCGTCCAACAGGGCCTCGACCTGGTTGTTCCGCGCGACGCGGTGGCAGGCACCCCGGCGGAGTACGGCGAGCAGGTGCTGGCCAACACGATGGTGAACATGGGCCGGCTCACCACCGTGGACAAGCTGCTGGCCTACTGGTCGGAAGCCGAGGCCGCGTCGGCCTGATTACGGGGAGTTGGCAGGAACCTCGGGCACCGAGGCCGATGGTCGGGGGTAGATCAGTTCCAGCTCACCGAGGTAGGCGGCGACGGTGACCAGGGGCAGCGCGGCGCTGACCGCCTGGTCGTCCCCGCTGGATTCCGCCCGCATAGCGCGCACCAGATCATCACTGACCGGAGCCCAGGACGCCGGGTCGGTGCCGCCTGCGAGTCGCTCGCAGACCGATTCGGCATGCTCCTCGAGGACCCCACGGGCCCGCGGGTACACCGACAGCGGTGGCGGCCATGGGATGTCGGCGATCAGGTCGGCCGCGCCGCGCAGCCGGATGACGCGGTTGGATGCCCTGATCACGGGGGCGCGCGCGTCGGTGGCACCCCCGCTTTCTGAAAGGTACTGCCGCACCGCATCGTCCAGTGTCCGGGAAGCGGTCAGGGTGTCGTGGCTGAGCGCGGTGACGCCGTCGTCCACCGCCTCCGATGACCCACGGGTTATGCGCAGCACCGCCGCCTGCAGGTACCGCGACCCCACCAACCGCACGGACTCGATTGCCGCCGACACCGACGCGGTGGCACCCCTGGGCCATAGCAACAGCGACACCACGACGCCAACCAGGGCGCCGACCACGACGTCCTCGATGCGGATCAGGCCGACGCGCCAGCCGGAGGGCTGGATGAGGTTGAAGACGATCAGCACCCACATGGTGAATGCCACCTGGCCGGCGGCGAACGACGCCACCTCCGGGACATAGGCCGACCCGAAGATCACGACGGGCACCAGTGCCCACAACACCACCGGATTGACGCCGACAACGCTGATCAGGGCGGCGCCCAACAGGAATCCGATCGCGGTGCCGACCACAGCCCGGACTACTTTGGTGCCCGTCGTCAGCGCGCTGCTGCGCAACACCGACAACGCGCCAAGGACCACCCAGAAACCGTGTTCCACCGGGAACACGTGTGTGATCGCGACGGCCAGGGCCAGCCCCAGTCCGGTGCGCAGGCTGTTGCGCGCCACCACCGACCGGGTTGTCAGGAATCCGGTCGGGATGGTGGTGATCGCGACGGATTCGGGCAGTACCCGTTCGGCGGCGCCGGTGACCGGAAGCTGTCTGCCGAGCGCCCTTGCCCATACCGGGCGGGCATCGGCCGCGGCGGCAGCGGCGATGATCCGGCCGGTCACCGCGATCGTCGCGGCCATGGTCCGGCTGATGAGATGGTCCCGGCCGAGCTCCACGGCCGCCGCATCGTCACGCTCGCGGAGCACTGCGGCGATGTCCTCCCGGTAGCGCCCCCGGGCGACCGACCGCAGTTCCTTGAGTGCGTTGCCGAGTTCGTCTCGGCTGGCGGCCCGGTCGGCGACCCGGTCGATACGCAGCAAGTGGGCCGAGGCGCGCAGCACTCGGATGGCCGGTTCCCGGATCACCGTCAGCGCATCGCGGGCGTCGTCGTCGACGCGATCGGTGAGCCATTCGAGGTCGTCCACCACCCGCACCAGGGCGCGGCTGCCCGCGGATAGGCCGACCGGCCGGAAGTCGGCACCGAGGAAACTCGCCCGCAACGCGTCCATCGTCCTCGAGACAGCCGCGGCCGACGCGCTGCCCTCCAACCGGTCGGCGAGTGCTACGCAGACCCGTGCGGCGCGACGGCGCAACTGGTCGTGGTGTCGCGGCGGCAGCAGGAACAAGGCTGACGGCACGCAGATGGCCAGTGCGATGAGCCAGCCGAGCAGCCGCTCGTCGACCGGACCCGGCGGTGTGCAGGCCGGCAGCACGAAGGTGAGCAGAGTGGCGCGCTGGCCGGCGGCGATGGTCTCGCTGAGCACACCGGCCAGCGTCACCGCCACCCCGAGCAGGAACATCAACAGCACCGCAAGCCAGGGGATCCGCGCGACCAGGGTGCCCAGAGTGATCAGCAGGGCGCCGTTGAAGCCCAGGCCCGCGTAGGCCAGCGCCCGGGTCTGCCGGTTACCGGGAAAGTCGGCCAGCACCATCAAGGCGAACGAGCCGAAGACGGTGAACAGCGGCGTCTGCGAGTCGCCGGCGATCGTGAAACTGACCGCCGCTGCCACCGGCACGACGATCGCCGCACGGACTGCGCGGCGCATCGCGTCGTACTCCGGGTCGCGGCTGCGCACCCGCTGGACCGCCCGGCGAAGGAGGTCAGCCGGGGTCAGCATTGCCTGAATCGTAGTCGCCGGATCGCACGCCGCAGCCCGCTTGGGACAGACAACTGAGCCAGCGGTGCTGGTAAACCTAGATCAGAAATCGACCGGCGCCGGTCAGGGTATCGGTCGGGAGATCGCCTGCCTGATGAAACAGCACGGAGCCCAGGTGGTGCTGGCCTGCGACGCGCCGATGCAGTGGTGTTCCTGGCATCCGACCTTTCCAGTTACGTCACCGGGGCGGTCATCGAGGTCGGTGGCGGGCGGTACATGTGACGCCCGCTCTCAGCTCCGCCGGTCGCCGCCCTCGAGGAACCAGGAGTACATCTTCTTGAGCCCCGCCTCGATGCTCAGCGTTGGGCGCCACCCGAGCGCGGTCAGCTTGGCGTTGTCCATGATCTTGCGGGGCGTGCCGTCGGGGCGGGTGGTGTCGAACTCCACCTCGCCGTTGAACTCGACGATCGACTTCATCAACAGTGCGAGGTCCCGGATCGAGATCTCTTCGCTTGAACCGACATTGATCATGCCGCCGCCGTCGTAGGACCGCAGCAGGAAGACGCAGGCGTCCGCGAGGTCGTCGGCGTCGATCAGCTCCCGCAGCGGCGAGCCGGTGCCCCACACGACGACCTCCGCATCGGCCGCGAGCTTGGCCTCGTGGAAGCGGCGCATCATCCCCGCCACCACGTGCGAGTGCTCAGGGTGAAAGTTGTCGCCGACGCCGTACACGTTCGACGGCATCACCGTGAACGCGTTGAAGCCGTACTGCGTCGCGTACGCGTCACACATCGTCTTGCCCGCGATCTTGGCGATGGCATAGGGCAGGTTGGTTTCCTCGAGCGGCCCGGTCAGCAACGCCTCCTCGGTGATGGGCTGCTCCGCGAGCTTTGGGTAGATGCAGCTCGAGCCCAGGAACAGCAACTTGCGGGCACCGTGCCGGTACGCCGCGTCGATGACGTTCGTCTGGATCTTGAGGTTCTCCCGGATGAAGTCGGCGCCGTAGGCGGCGTTGGCGGCGATGCCACCGACCTTCGCCGCCGCGAGCACGACGTACTCGGGTTTCTCTGCGGCGAAGAAGGATTCGACGGCGGCCGGGTCGTCCAGCGGCAGCTCGCCGTGCGTGCGGGTGATCACGTCGGTGTATCCGTCGTTGAGCATCCGCCGGGTAATGGCGGAGCCGACCATGCCGCGGTGACCGGCGACGTAGATCCGGGATCCGGTGTCCATCAGTGCCTCACATCAATTCGTTCCCGACCGCGTCATCGCGGTGTTCCAGGTACCAGGCAACGGTCCGCGCA
>JAOPWF010000055.1 GCA_025965815.1 Mycobacterium sp. | reverse complement strand
GGAAACCGGACCCAGGCACGCCCAATTCGTCACTCAGCGTGCACGAACACGTCACGCGGCTGATGCCGTCTCGCTGTCCTGCTGGGCGACCGTGCTGCCATGAGCACTGCTTCAGTTCTGATAGCCGCCGACGAAACCGGCGGTCCGGGCGTTGATGAGCGTTCGTCCGGGCCGCGCTACACCCTGCTGCTGTCCACCGACCCTGCTCTCATTGACGCCGCGCAGCGCCTGCGTTACGACGTGTTCACCTCGGAGCCCGGCTTCGCGCTCGAGGGGCCCTGCGACGGCGACCTGGCCGGCCGGGACGCGGACCGGTTCGACGAGTACTGCGATCACCTGCTGGTCCGCGACGACTACTCCGGTGAGCTGGTCGGCTGCTACCGGATGCTGCCGCCGCCGGGCGCCATCGCCGCGGGTGGCCTCTACACCGCAACGGAATTCGATATCCGCTCGCTGGATCCGCTGCGCGGGTCGCTGGTCGAGATGGGCCGGGCGGTGGTCCGCGAGGATCACCGCAACGGCGGCGTGGTTCTGCTCATGTGGGCCGGGATCCTGGCCTACCTGGACCGGTGCGGCTATGACTACGTCACCGGCTGCGTGTCGGTGCCGATCAACGGTGCGGGCGGGCCCGGTAGCCAGATCCGCGGCGTCCGTGACTTCGTGCTGCGCCGCCACGCCGCTCCACCGGAGTACACCGTGCGCCCCTACCGGCCCGTCCGGCTGGGCGGCCGCGGCCTCGACGACATCGAACCGCCGGCGAAGCTGACCGTCCCGCCGCTGATGCGGGGCTACCTGCGGCTGGGCGCGCAGGTCTGCGGCGACCCGGCCTACGACCCGGACTTCGGGGTGGGTGACTTCCTGGCCCTGCTGGACAAGCGCCGGGCCGACACCCGCTACCTCAAACGGCTGCGCTCGGTCTCCCAGGCCGGCCAGATGGCCGACGGGATCGGCTCGTGAACACCCCGATCACCGTGGACCACCCGTGGCTGCCCCGCGCGACATGCGACGCGGGCTGCATGCGGGCAGGCAGCGCACAGCCCGGCAGGCCGCTCATCGCCGCGCTGCGGGCCACCATCCGCATCACCCTGGCCATGCTGATGGCGCCTGCGCTGCCGCTGCTGGCGATGCCGCTGCCCGGACGCTCGCACGTGCAGCGTGGCTACTGCCGGCTGATGCTGCGCTGCTTCGGTGTGCGGATAACGGTGTCGGGCGGACCGATTCGCAACCTGCGGGGTGTGCTGGTGGTCAGTGGGCACGTGTCATGGGTCGACGTCTTCGCCATCGGCGCCGTGCTGCCCGGCTCCTTCGTCGCCCGTGCCGACCTCGTCGAGTGGCCCGCGGTGGGCGTTCTCGCCCGCATCATGAAGGTCATCCCGATCGAACGGGCCAGCCTGCGCAGGCTGCCGGAGGTTGTGCAGACCGTCGCGACCAGGCTGCGCGAGGGTCACACCGTGGTCGCCTTCCCGGAGGGCACCACCTGGTGCGGCCTGGCCTACGGACGGTTCCGTCCGGCGATGTTCCAGGCCGCCGTCGACGCCGCCCGGCCGGTGCAGCCGCTGCGCCTGACCTATCACCACCGGGACGGGCGACCGTCGACCGTCCCGGCCTTCATCGGCGACGACACCCTGTGGCAGTCATTCCGCCGGCTGATCACCGCGCGGCTCACCGTGTGCCATGTGCACGTCGAGTCGCTGCAGCTGCCCGGTGGGAACCGGCGCGACCTTGCGGCCCGCTGTGAGGCCAGTGTGCGGGGTGTCGCGTGCGGTGCGGTGCCGTCACGCGCCCACGGGCACGCCCTGGTGGCCTGAGCCGCCGGGCTGGAGCCCCGGCGGGCTGGGGGCACGCCCCGGCATGCGGGAGAGCGGAGCGACCCGGGGATCGTCCCGTCCCGGCGGCTATCCTTGACGGGTCATGAGCACACCTGCTGTGTACCTCGATCACGCCGCCACCACCCCGATGCACGCCGCTGCCATCGAGGCGATTACGGCTGCGCTGGCCACGGTGGGCAACGCATCGTCGCTACACGGTTCCGGGCGGCTGGCGCGCCGCCGGATGGAGGAGTCGCGCGAGACGGTGGCCGCCGTGCTCGGCGCGCGCCCGTCCGAAGTGATCTTCACCGCCGGCGGCACCGAGAGCGACAACCTCGCCGTCAAGGGCATCTACTGGGCGCGCCGCGACGCCGAGCCCCGCCGGCGCCGGATCGTCACCACCGCCGTCGAGCACCATGCCGTCCTTGACGCAGTGGCGTGGCTCGCCGAACACGAGGGCGCCGAGGTGACCTGGCTGCCCACCGCGAGCGACGGCTCGGTCTCCCCGGCCGCACTGCGCGACGCCCTGCAGGACGACGACGACGTCGCACTGGTCTCCGTCATGTGGGCCAACAACGAGGTGGGCACAATCATGCCGGTTGCCGAGTTGGCCGCCATCGCTGCCGAGTTCGACGTGCCGATGCACAGCGACGCGATCCAGGCCGTCGGCCAGGTGCCGGTCGGCTTCGCCGCCAGCGGCCTGTCGGCGATGAGCGTGGCGGCGCACAAGTTCGGCGGGCCGACCGGAGTCGGTGCGCTGCTGCTGCGTCGCGACACCGACTGCGTGCCACTGCTGCACGGCGGCGGCCAGGAACGCGACGTCCGTTCCGGCACACCGGATGTCGCAGGCGCTGTCGGTATGGCCGCAGCCGCGCAGATCGCGGTGGACGGGCTGGAGGCCAATAGCGTGCGGGTCAGTGCGCTGCGGGACCGGCTTGTCGACGGGATCGTCACCGCGATCGAGGACGCCCATCTCAACGGCGCACTCGGTGCGCAGCGGCTACCGGGTAACGCGCACTTCACGTTCCGCGGCTGTGAGGGCGATTCTCTGCTGATGCTGTTGGACGCGAACGGAATTGAATGCTCCACCGGTTCGGCCTGCACGGCCGGGGTGGCGCAGCCGTCGCATGTGCTGATCGCGATGGGCGCCGACCCGGCAAGCGCCCGCGGATCGTTGCGGCTGTCGCTGGGGCACACCAGCGTCGAGGCCGACGTCGACGCGGCACTGGCGGTGCTGCCCGGCGCGGTGGAGCGCGCGCGGCAGGCGGCACTGGCCAGCTCAGGGCTGGCGCGCTGATGAGCGCTTGCGCGAAGAAGAGACGGCCCCGATGAGGGTCCTTGTCGCGATGAGCGGCGGTGTCGACTCGTCGGTGGCCGCCGCCCGCATGGTCGATGCCGGGCACGACGTGGTCGGTGTGCACCTGGCGCTGTCGTCCGCGCCGGGAACGCTGCGCACCGGTTCCCGGGGCTGCTGCTCGAAGGAAGATGCCGGCGACGCCCGGCGGGTGGCCGATGTGCTCGGAATCCCGTTCTACGTATGGGATTTCGCCGACCGCTTCAAAGAAGACGTGATCGACGACTTCGTATCCGCCTACGCCCGCGGCGAAACGCCGAATCCGTGCGTGCGGTGCAACGAGCGCATCAAGTTCTCCGCGCTGGCCGCGCGTGCACTCGCGCTCGGCTTCGACGGGGTCGCCAGCGGTCACTACGCCCGGTTGTCCGAGGGCCGGCTGCGCCGCGCCGTCGACGGCGACAAGGACCAGTCCTACGTGCTGGCCGTGCTGACCGCCGAGCAGTTGCGGCACGCGGTGTTCCCGATCGGCGACACCCCGAAGGCGCAGATCCGGGACGAGGCCGCGCGGCGTGGGCTTGCCGTCGCCGACAAACCCGACAGCCACGACATCTGTTTCATCCCGTCCGGAGACACGCGCGCCTTCCTGGGTTCCCGGATCGGGGTGCGCCGCGGGGCCGTGGTCGATGCCGGCGGCACAGTGCTGGCCGAACACGACGGTGTGCACGGCTTCACCGTCGGCCAGCGCAGGGGCCTCGGCATCGCCGGACCCGGATCCGACGGCCGCGCCCGCTACGTCACCGGCATCGACGCGCAGACCGCAACGGTGCGAGTTGGCGACGTCACCGATCTCGACGTGTGGGAACTGCGCGGTGAGAACCCGGTCTTCACCTCGGGAACCGCACCCGGGGGCCCGCTGGAGTGCGTCGTGCAGGTGCGTGCCCATGGCGGCATTGCCGACGCTGTCGCCGAGCATTGGGGCGGCGGACTGAAGCTGCGGTTGCGGACTCCGCTGCGCGGCGTGGCCCCCGGGCAGACGATGGCCCTCTACCGCCCCGACACCGACGGCGACGAGGTCATCGGCAGCGCCACCATTTCTGGGAGCGCGACTCGCTAGTCCGGAACGGCTCAAACGTGCGGGTGGGCGTGAAAATGTGTGCGCCTCGGCGGCGACGACGCGACGATTGACTTCGCGGGTCCTTCGGAAGATCATCGGTTCACACGCGTCGAAGGGGCGAGCCATGGCCCATGCAACCGAATCGAGCCGAACGCGAAGCGCGGGGAACATCGCGATCCGCGCGATCGAACCCGCCGACGGCGACGACTGCGCCCGGATCGTCTACGAAGCCTTCGCACGTCTTCACGATCATCACCGGTTCCCGCGCGACTTCCCGACACTCGAGGCGGCCTCGCAGCTGACAGGCAGCTTCATAGCGCACCCGCGGATCTGGGGCGTCGTCGCGGAGGCCGATGGACAGATCATCGGCTCGAATTTCCTCGACGAGCGCGGCCCGATCAAGGGGGTAGGGCCGATTACCATCGACCCCGAGGCGCAGGGGCACGGTGTCGGTCGGCGCCTGATGGAGGCAGTGATGGCGCGGGGCGCCGATGCGCGCGGCATCCGGCTCTTTCAAGACTCCTTCAACATGCAGTCGCTCTCGCTGTACGCCTCGCTGGGCTTCGAGGTCAGGGAGCCGGCGGTGGTGATGAGCGGAGCGCCGAAGAGCGGGCCGCCGAGCGGCACCCAGGTCCGTCCGCTCGAGGTGGACGACCTCGAGGAGTGCGAGCGCCTCTGCATCGGCGTCCACGGCTTTGAGCGCACCAGCGAACTGCGCGATGCCATCCAGACACCCGCTCTCTCACCCTTCGTCGCGGTCCGGGACGGTCGAATCACCGCCTACGCCACGACCGTCACGTTCTACCCGGCCGCCCACGGGGTGGCCGAGACCGAGGACGACCTGTGCGCATTGATCGCAGGTGCGCTCACGGCGGGCGAGGAGCCGGCCTCCTTCCTCCTGCCAACGCGGCAAGCCGACCTATTTCGATGGTGCCTGAACCAGAGCATGCGGCCGGTCAAGCCGATGACGTACATGACAATCGGCGAATACCGGGAGCCGGCCGGCGGCTGGATCCCATCGGTGCTCTACTAGGCCAGGCGGCCATCAGACTGCCTATCTCACAGCATTTTTCGTTCCTGGCCGGCCGGCGCTGACGCCGAGGACGCCCGACCGCCGGACTTTAACCCGGCACCTGCTCGGCGATATTCGTCATCACGATGTCCGGCACCGATTCTCCGAAGCCGCAGAAGGTCACTTCCATCAGCACCACGGACTTCACCAGGTAGTCCCGACCGCACCTGCCTGCGCGGGTCCGCAGTGAGCCGGTGTCGGAGGTCCACTGGCCGACGTAGCGCGATCCGAACGAGGTTGATGAACAACCGGCGACGCGCGTCACCAGGCGGTCGAACGCCCGCCTGGCGGTGTCCGCGTCCGGGTAGCCGGCAGCCCCTACGGAAATCCGGCCACTGTCCGGCGGGTTCTGT
>JAOPWF010000354.1 GCA_025965815.1 Mycobacterium sp. | reverse complement strand
GGTGGTGCGCTCGAGGGCGTGCCTCGCCTTGATCAGGTGCGCAGCGGCGGAACAGGTGCAGTCGGCCATCCTGTCGTTCGCGTACATCCCCGAGTCCGCCACCGCAGGCGGCGCCACGGCGGCCGGGGAGGTGGGTGTGCCGGCGCCGAGCAGGGCGCCGAGCCTGATTGTCCTGACGTCATCGCGAGCGGGGAGTTTGCCGAGCTTCACGGCTTGTCGCCCGGGTCGCCAGCCCAACCGCGCCTGATGCGCAGGTCATGGGCGGCAAGCAGGGTCAGAAGCCCCTCTGACAGGAGGAAGTATGCGAGGAAGGCGACGCCCGTCACCGTCGCGAGCCACTCCGTCGGACGGTAGTGGAGGATCAGCCCGCTGACCCCGACGATGGTGTTGCTGATGCTGATGAAGGCCAGCGCCAGCGACACGCGAACGTGACCGGCGGCGATGGTCCGCATCAGCCTGGTGGCATGCCCGTTCATCTTGCCGACGACACCCGCGCTGAACCCGGTGCCGATGTTGGGCGAGCCGAGCACCGGGCAGTCTGCCAGCGGAGTCTGCGACGCCGCCAGCATGCGCTGCAGGAGGTCCTGCGAGACCAGCTCCCCGGTGCGGGCGAGAGCGCGCGTCGCCACCTACGTCAGGCTCCGGGCGATCGTGTAGTCGAAGCTGACGTCCTGGTTCGTCGGGCGGTTGTACGAGAAGGCGAGGTGGCTGATGAGCTGCCCCTGGCCGATCGTGGGCGACGTCCACAGCCCCGCCTCACCGATGTTCATCGCACCGTCCGCTGCCGCCGAGAAGTAGCTCAGGGTCACGTTCGGCGGATCGACCGAGTTGACGCTCACACTCGACATGGGGATGCGCTTGAGCTCGCTGCCGGTCATCGCCGCGTCCGCCCTGGTCACCGACGCCGGGGACGATCCTCCGACCGACAGCGCCGCCGCGGTCATCAGCGAGGTCGAGGTCGAGACCGCCCCGAGAGCGTTGAAGAGCGCGACGTAGAAGGCGTTGACGAGGATGTTGATGCCCTGGGCGGCGGGTCGTCCGACCACGGTGAGCATAGCCGCCGGGGACAGCGACTGGAACACCGCCAGCGGGACGGCCGCTGGTCGCTCCCACGCCCGAAGGTAGCCGATCAGCTGCACCTGCTCAGGGCCGATACGCCCGATGCGCGGTCCGAATGGCGTCAGCAGTCCCATTACACCTCCTAGATCGTGAAGTTGCCGACGGTCGCGCCGGCATCTCCGACGTGGTAGCCACCGGGGGCCGCTGCCAGTCCGACGGCGAGCAGCTCGGTCGCGCCGACGATATCGGCGAGGGACTGGAGGTCGGTCACCGTCTGGGCGACGTCGGTCTGCTCGAGCGCGGCGTTCACCCGCCCCTGCTCGCCGATGAGGTGGTCGAACAGGTCATCATCAGCGGAGTCCGGCCGGTCGGCGAAGGTGATCGTCACCATGTAGGGGTTGACGGTGTCCTCCTGCAGCTGCAGGTCCACGGCGGTGATCAGGAAGGCGCCCGAGGTCGCCCCACCCGGGAGCAGCCCGCTGAACAGCTTGGCGCTCTGGATGCCGATGAACTGCCCCGGCTGGACCAGCACGCTGCCGACCCCGCGGCGGTCGGTCTTCACGCTGCCACCCTTCTTGCTGTAGCCGGCGGCGAGGATGTTCTGCTGGCCGTACTGGGTGGCCATGGCCTGATCGGTGATCCGCTTGTCACGCAGCACCTTCTCGAAGATCAGCCCCCCATCCGCGCCTGCAGCGCCGGGTCGGTGATCACCTGGATGAGCGGATAGCGAAACTGTCCGGTGACCGTCACCGCCTGGCCGGCGGTGGTCGCCACCTTGAGCGCGATCACCGGCGGGGTCGACCCCGCCACCGCGGGCAGCTTGAAGTTCGACGTCCCGCCGGAGGCGTCGAAGCTGCCGTCCTGGCCGAGCACGCCGAGTTGGTGCACCGGCGGACCTGAGGTGTCGGGGAAGGCGACCGGCGTGCCCCCCACGGTCACCGTGGCGCCGCGAACATTGTCCAGCGGCGCCGGCATCGGGAAGGTGTACGTGCCCGCCGGCGCGCCCCCGGCGGGAGTCAGTGTATACGTCGCCTGGACGCCCTTCTACTGGCCGCCGATGATCCAGACCCGGTCGAAGATGGCGGTGAAGTCGGGGGCGTATGAGCCTCCTCGAAGCCGTACGTCGGCACGCCGCCTGCGCTCCACGCCGGAGCGGCGCCGGCGAAGATGCCCGCCTGATCGAAGTAGTGGACCTCGCCTTGGGGGATGGGGGTGTCCGGGTTGCCGACACCGGTGGTGCTCGTCACCACGCCCAGATATGCCCATGCCGCATTGGCCGGAGCGGTCTGCGTCCCGGTGGCCAACTGCGTCCATCCGCTCGTGGTCGAGTTCGTCGATGTGCCCAGCCCGCCCGAGAGGAGCGCACCGGTGGCATCGTGCCAGAGGATGCCCAGCAGGAACGGCCGCGGCGTCACCGCCGAGCGCACCTTGAGCTGTCCGCTGTACGTGCTCCCGGGCGTCACCGCCACCGTCCCCACCCCGCCGGGAACGACGTACGCCGTCGGCGCGCCACTCACCTGGGTCGAGTAGACCGCCATCCACGTCGTCGAGCTGGTCCCGTTACCGACCATCATCAGGCTGCGGGTGCCGGAGGCGGCCTGCGCCGTCGTCGTCGTGGGATTGGCGCCGCGGCCGAAGTAGGTGCCCCAGTTCTCCGTCCCCGACTCGAAGTCACCGGACGGCAGCCGGTTGGTCGGCACCGCGGAATTGGGTGTGTCGCTGAGCGCGAAGGGCGCGTAGCTCCCCGGTCCCGACCCCACGCCGCCGTAGAAGAGGCGCTTGTAGTAGTCGATCCGGAACCAGCCCTGGCTGATCTTGAGGACCCGCTGGAAGAACTGCTCGAGGGTGTGGGTCGGGAAGCTGATCGTCGGCATCACCGAGCCCAGCGCGGAGGTCACGTTGGAGGTGTCGATGTCCGGCCGGTAGATGGCGAAGAGGTCCTTGATGATCTGGTCGTCCGTCCAGCCGCCCAGATGGCCGACGTCGCCGGGGCCATAGGCCTTGTTCACCACCGTGGTCTTCTCCACGGCCGGACTCCCGGCCGGCGCTCGGCTCTGCTCGCGCTTCTGCCGTGTTGTGGGCGAAGTCGGCAGCTCCTCTCCCCCGCTCAGCTCAAGACATCGCCCTGGGCTGGCGTGGCAACCGGGGGCGGCGGTGGGCGATGCCGTGTGCTACCCCTCGCGGATGGTGGGCGGGGCCTGGCGCTCGCGCTCCCGGCGCTCCAGCGACTGCAGGACCGCTGCCTCGGTGTCGGTGCCGGTGGGCACGAGGACTCCTTCCGACCCGACAGCGTGAGCATAGCCGATCTGTTCGCCCCGGACACGGAGAGGCCGCCCCGGTAGGAATGACCGGGACGGCCTCGGGAGGTGCAGTGAGGTCTGGGTCAGAGACCAGCGGCGTGCGCGCCGAACTCGGCCTGCGCGCGGGTGAAGCCCTCACCGGCCGATGACGAAAGCTGCTGGACCATCCCGGCGTACGAGAACGTCGTCATCGCGAGGTAGCTCTTGGCCGACCGTGCCGCCTGGGCGTTCCAGTCGGCATGCTGGGCGTCAGTGCCGTAGGTGGCGTCCGCGAGCGAGTAGCCCTCACCGGCCGAGGACGAAAGCTGGTGGATCAGACCGGCCCGCGAGAACGCCGTCATGTCGAGGTAGCTCGCCGCAGACCGGACCGCGTTGCTCTGGCTGACCGTCTCCACGGGCGGAGCGGGGGTGGGCGTCGGGTTCGCGGCGCAGCCGGAGTAGCTGTCGGCGGGGTTGGGGTTGTGGAAGCCCGAGGGGCACGCGGCGGCGCGCGGGGTCGACGCTGCGGTGGCGACCGCTGGCTGGGCGACCGCCGGGGCCGCCGTGGGGGCCGCCGTGCTCGTCGACGTCGGGGAGCTGGAGGCGGTGGGGCTGCTCTTGCTGCCCGTCGCGCTCGCGATGGCGCCGATGGCGAAGACGCCGCCGACGCTGCACAGGATGATCTTGGTACGAGTACGCATGGCTTCTTTCCTTTGCCGTTCCTGGCGTCGGGGCCAGGGCCCATCCGGCGGAACCGGACAGTGCATGAACGCACGGATTCAGGCTTTCCTTTCGGTCCGCGCTGTTCTGTTGCAGCGCCGCCAGCGCCGCGGTGAGCCCCGTCACGTCGAAGCCCGGCAGGTCGCCCAACCAATCCATCGTATCCAGTATGCAGAACGCCTCATCCGCATACTTCGCCCAGAAGGCCCAGTCCATCCGCTACAGCCGGCCCCACGTCACCACGTCAGGCCCTCAGCGTCGAACCCGGCCACTGCCACGGCGTGCCCTCCCCACGAACCGGGGGCGGCATGGCCGGTATCGTCGCCGAACACCGTCCACGGCGCCGAGCCCTGCGCCTGGGCCGAGCTGGGCAAGTTGAACCCCGCCCACACCCCGCCGAACGCCCAGACGCCCAGCCGGACGTGGTCGAGGTTGGCCGGGTCCACCGCGGTGAAGGCGGCGATGCGGTCACCCCCGAGGCCAGTCTTGCGCCAGGCGTTGAGCACGTCCAATCCCACCGCGCCCTGGTCCACCCCGCCATTGACGAGC
>JAOPWF010000332.1 GCA_025965815.1 Mycobacterium sp. | reverse complement strand
GCCCGGTTGCAGCAGTTCCGCCATAGCGAAGTCGCCGAAGCACACGAGCGCGACGTCGGTGCGGCCGAGCGCGTGCAGGGTGGGCACCACGCCGAGCGAGCAGCGGGTGGCGGCGCTCAGTAGAGCGGTCGCGGCGTCGAAGGAATTGCCGGACAACAGGTCTCGAGTCGCCTGGGCAGCTGTCGCCGGGTCGGGGCACTCCGCACGCACGAGCTGCGGGTCGGCGTCGAGGCCGTGCGCGGCCATGGCGCACCGGTATCCGGCCAGCCGGTCCCGCGACGTCGGCACGAGCGGATAGTCGCTGATATATCCGATCCGCCGGTGGCCGTGGGCGACTAGGTGGTGCACCGCATCCGCGGCGGCGGCCTGGTCGTCGATGCCCACCACGTCGGCATCGAGGCCAGGGGCGGGTCGATCGACGAGCACCAGCGGAGTGCTGGTGCTCAGCCAGGCGTGGTCACCGGTTGTGGGCACCAGTAACAACCCGGCGACCCGCCGCGCGAGCATCTGCCCGACGACGTCGCGCTCGCGGGCGGCGTCCCCGTGCATCGAGGCGACGAGCACCGACTTTCCAGTGCTGGACGCGGCCTGCTCGACGGCGGCCACCATCGCCGCGAAGAAGGGGTCGGCGATCGACTCGACCACCATGCCCACCGCGGTGTCGGTGCCCGCGCGCAGGGAACGCGCCATCGAGTCGGGCGTGAAGCTCAGGTTGCGCATGGCCTGCTGCACCCGGGCGCGGGTGTCGACCGCGACCTTGGGGTCGTCGTTGAGCACTCGCGACGCCGTCCGCAGGCTCACACCCGCGGCAGCGGCGACGTCACGCAGGATGCTCTTGCCCACCGCTGCTCCTCACTGTGCCATCGATAGCACTAGCAGTGTGTCCGGTTTTGCCATCGATGGCAAGACCGGCTTTTGCGGCGAGTCAGGCGGGCAGGGCCTCGAGCACGGCTCGGGCCAGAACCTCCGGTGGCCGGGTAGCGTCAAGGGCGAGATGGGGCACGACAGGCTGGTCGCCCGCCGTCGCAGCCGCTCTGGCGAGGTAGGCGCCCTCGTCGGCGAGCTTCGCGGCATCTCTGGGTGCCGCGCGCTCGCGCAACCTACGCAGCACGTCGGCCGGTTCGAGACGCAGCCACACCAGTAACGGCGTGCCGCCCGCGGCGACCAACCTGTCGCGAGTGGCCGCCCAGGCGGCCGGGTCGGCGCGCTCCATGCTGAACGGCGCGACCAGCACCACCGGCATGCCAGCGGCCAGGTTGTCGACGGCGAGGTCGAGCAGGACCCGGTAGCGCGCGTCCCTGGTGAGCCCGGCCAACCGCGGGTCGTCGAGGTCGTCGACCCCCACCAGCCGTTGCACGACGTCGACGAGGGGCCCGGTGGCGATGTCCTGCCCGATCACGGCCGCGCGCAGCTCGCGCGCGACCAGGTGGGACAGCGTGCTCTTGCCGGACGCCGGCGCGCCCGACAGCAGCACCGCAGGCAACACGCTCACGCGCCGAGACCGGTCACGATCTCGCCGTGCCCCGCGAGCACCTTCTCACCCGGCACCCCGCACGACGTGCGCGTCACCAGCGCGACCGGCAGGACGGTGCGTCGACGCAGCCGCCGGTCGGGCTGGTCGAGGCGGGTGAAGAGCCGGTCGACGGCGAAGCGGCCCATCGCGTCGCCGTCCTGATCGATCACCGTGACCGCCGGCCGCAGCGCCGCAGCCACGGGGAAGTCGCCGAAGCCGACGAGGCCGATGTCCTTGCGGCGCAACGCCTGCAGCGCAGGCACCAGCCCGATGGTGCAGCGTGCGTTCGAGGAGAACAGCGCGGTCGGCGGGTCGGGCGCATCGAGCATGCGGCACAGCGCGGCCGTCAATGCAGGCGTGTCGATGTCGCCGAGGTGCACGAGGTCGTTGCGCTGGGGCAGTCCAGCCTCGGCCAGCGCCTGCTGGTAGCCCTCGAGGCGCAGCGACGCCGTGACGACCCCGCCGCCGTCGCCCATGAAGGCGATGCGGCGATGCCCGTGCGAGATCAGGTGCCGGGTGCCATCACGTCCGCCGCCGACGTCGTCCTGCACGACGGCATCGGCCGTCAATTTGCCGGGTACGCGGTCGACGAACACCAGCGGGGTGCGCTGCTGCCACGGTCGCAGGAACGACATGTCCGGGCCGACCGGGCAGATGATCATGCCCGCGACCTGGCGTTGCAGAACTGCCTCGATGGACCGCTGCTCGTGCGACGGCTCCCAGCCGGAGCTGGTCACGATCACCGCGACGCCCCGCCTGCTGGCTTCTCGCTCGACCGCGCCGATGATGCTGGAGAAGAATGGGTCGGACACGCCGGGCACGGCAACGCCGATCGCGGCGTCACGGCCATTGCGGAAGGTGACGGCGAGCATGTTGGGCACGTACTGCAGTTCGACGATGGCGCGCTCGACACGCTCGCGGACGGCGGTGGAGACATAGCGGTCGTTGTTCACCACGCGCGAGACCGTCTTGGCGCTCACGCCCGCCCGGTGGGCAACGTCGCGCATGGTCGCCATCGACCGTCCCTCCTCGGTTCTGTCGGCGGCCAGTATGTCACCGATGTCAGGCGTTGTGGAACAACTTCTCTGACACCGGTGACATAAATGCGAACATGGCGTACTGTCCGGGAGCAGTCGAAGCGTGACGCAGGTAACAGACGTCTCACAGAAGAGGACGGGCCGGCAGATGAAGGCCGTGTACTACGAAGCCGCCAAGACGTGGTCGGTGACCGACATCCCGACTCCCGAGGCGGCTCGGGGACAGGTGCGCATCAAGGTCCACCAGGTCGGCGTGTGCGGTACGGACCTACACATTCACGAGGGTGACTTCGGTGCGGTGTTCCCGTTGGTGCCCGGTCACGAGCTGGTCGGTGTGGTCGACCAGCTCGGCGACGGGGTGACCCGGTTCCGGGTCGGCGAACAGGTCACGGTGAACCCGAACGTGTACTGCGCCGAGTGCGCGTACTGCCTGGCCGGCCGGCTGGGGCAGTGCGCGAACATGAAGGGATTCGGCAGTAACTTCCAGGGTTTTTTCGCCGAGTACGCCATCGCCGATCACAAGTTGGTGTTCTCCACGGAGGGGGTGCCGACCGAAACCGCGGTGTTCAGCGAGCCGACGTCGTGTGCGATGCATGGCCTGGAGTCGCTGCAGATGCGCCCTGGCGGCAGCGCGCTGGTGCTCGGCGCGGGGCCGACCGGGCTGCTGCTTGCCCAGCTCATCGCGTCCGGCGGCGCGTCGTCGGTGACGGTCGCAGGGCCGAGTCAGTTCAAACTCGACACCGCAAGCAGGCTCGGCGTCGACCGGGTGGTGCGCATCGCGCGCGACGACCCGGAGGGCAATATTGCCGCCTTGCTTGCCGCCTCCCCGCACGGCGACGGCTACGACGCGGTCGTCGAGGCCACCGGCTCGCCCACCGTCGGCGATATCTGCGTGCCGCTGACCCGTCGCGGCGGCACCGTGCTCGTCTACGGCGTCACCCGTGATGACGATGTCGTGCGGTTCCGCCCGTTCGACGTGTTCCGCCGTGAGATAACGATCAAGGGCTCGTTCGCGGAGATGACATCTTTCGGCTCCGCGATCGACGCCCTGCGCGGTGGGCGGGTGCGCACCGACGGGATCATCACGCACCGGTTCCCGCTCGACGAGTACGGGCAGGCGCTGGAGACCCTGCGCAGTGAACCGACGGCACACAAGGTCGTCATAGTCCCTTAGGCCCCTGAACCGTCCCGAACGTCACGAAGAGGTGACCATGCAGCCGCAACTTCTGCCCCCCAACGTGGTGCCGCACTGGTACGCCGGTGGGCCTGCGCTGGCGACCTGGCGCGGCCTGCCACCGGTCGGCGACCGCTCGCCGGAGGAGTGGGTGGGCGCCACGGTGGCCCGCTTCGGTGAGCCGGGTCTCGGGCCTGCCCGCCTCGCCGACGGCACGCTACTGCGCGATGCGGTCAGCGCCGAGCCGCGCGGCTGGCTGGGCCGCGACGACGGCGAGCCGGGCGATACCGGTGTGCTGGTCAAGCTGCTCGACGCCGGCCAGCGACTGCCCGTGCACGTGCACCCCACCCGGGCGTACGCCTCGCGCCACCTCGGCTGCGCCTACGGCAAGACCGAGGCGTGGTACGTCCTGGACGCAGCCGCGGACGCCGCGGTGTGGGTCGGCTGGCGCGAAGACGTCAATCATGACCGACTCTCGGCTCTGGTCGAGGCGCAGGACGCCGAGGCGATGCTCGAACTCATGCACCGGATCCCGGTGCGACCGGGCGACGGCGTTCTCGTGCCGGGCGGCACAGCCCACGCTATCGGCGCGGGTGTGCTAGTCGTGGAGGCCCAGGAGCCCACCGACCAGTCGATCCTGCTGGAGCGCACCAACACCACGGCGTCCGACGAAGAGGTTTTCCTCGGCCTCGACCGCGACGTCGCGCTGTCGGTCGTCGGGACCGAGGCGCTTACCGACGTCACGCTGCTGATGCGGCACACCGCCCTCGACGCCGCCGGCCTGGCGCCGGTCCTGCCGGACGCGGCCGCACCCTACTTCCGCATGGAGCGGCTGGGCCCGGGCGCCGACGTACCGGCCGGGTTCGCCGTCGCTGTCGTGCTGTCCGGAGCCGGGAAGGTGGCGGGGACGCTCAGCGAGCCGGTCGACGTCGAAGGCGGGCAGACGCTCGTCGTCCCCGCGTCCTGCGGCGACTGGCACGTCCAGGGCGACGTACGGCTGCTCGTCTGCCGGCCGGGCACCACCTGGCCACCGCAGGAACCCACCACGGAACGAAAAGGCATCGTATGACCGCATTGCTGGAAGCGCGGGGTATCTCGCGCAGCTTCGGCCACGTCCGCGCGCTGGACGCCGCCGACTTCGACATCAGTCCCGGTGAGGTCGTCGGGTTGATCGGCGACAACGGCGCAGGCAAGTCGACGCTCATCAAGGCACTGTCGGGCAATCTCGAGTTGGACCAGGGCGAGATCTTGTTCGAGGGCCGCCCGGTGCACCTGTCCACCCCGCGGCAGGCGGCCGATCTCGGCATCGAGGTCGTGTACCAGGACCTGGCGCTGGCACCGCACCTCAACCCGACGCAGAACGTGTTCCTGGGCCGGGAGATCCCGCGCAAGGGCATCCTCGGCCACCTCGGCTTCATGGACGAGAAGCAGATGCGCCGCCAGGCCGCGGCGTCGTTCAACGAACTCGGGGCGACGGTGCGATCACTGGCCTCGCCCGTCGGGTCCATGTCGGGCGGACAGCGCCAAGGCATCGCCATCGCCCGGGCCATCGCCTGGGCGGACAAAGTCGTCATCCTCGACGAACCGACCGCCGCGCTGGGCGTGGTCCAGACCAAGAACGTCCTCGAGTCGATCAAGCGGGTGCGCGACAAGGGCATCGCGGTGGTGCTCGTCAGCCACTCCATGCCGCACGTGCTCGAGGTGTGCGACAGGATCCACGTACTGCGCCTCGGCCGGCGCGTCGCCATCTACCCGCGCCAGGGCACGACCGTGGAGACGTTGGTAGGCGCCATGACCGGCGCCCTCGACACGACGGAGGGTGCCGCGTGAGCACTTTGGCCAACCAGCCGGCCGTCGTCACCGAGGCCGATGCGTGGGACACGTCGGTACCGCTGTTGAAGCGCGTGGTCGGACTGCAGGCGTTCTGGATCCTCGGGGTCCTGATCGTCATCTGCCTGTTCTTCAGCGCCATCGCCGGCGACCGTTTCCTTTCTGCCGGCAACTTCTCGCTGGTCTCGCAGAACGTCGCGGTCTGGGCGGTGCTCGGCGTCGGCATGACGTTCGTCATCATCACCTCCGGTATCGACCTGTCGGTGGGGTCGGTGCTGGTGTTCGCGTCCGTGATCTCCGCCAAGGCGATGGAGGCGATGGGCGGCGCGGGGATCGGTGTGGCCGCCGCCGGACTGCTAGCGGCGGTCGTCAGCGGCATGGCGTGGGGCATCGTGAACGGATTCCTGGTCGCCAAGGCCAGGGTGCCCGCCCTGATCGTCACCCTCGGCACGCTCTCGGTGGCGCTCGGGCTCGCCCAGGTGCTCACTGGCGGCATCGACATTCGCTCGGTGCCAAGCGAACTCACCGACTTCAGTGCGTACATGAAGGTGTTGGGCATCCCGGGTCTGCCGTTCGTGGCGCTGGTGATCGTCATCCTCGGCGGGATCCTGCTGCACAAGACGAGATTCGGCCGCTACACGTATGCGGTCGGCTCGAACGAGGAGGCCGCCCGCCGCACTGGCATCAAGGTGACGCGGCACATCGTGATGGTGTATGCGCTGTCCGGCACGCTGGCCGGCATCGGCGCGCTGCTCTCGCTCGCGCAGTACGGCACCACGACGATCGCCGGGCAGTCTCTGACGAACCTCAACGTCATCGCCGCTGTGGTCATCGGCGGCACGTCGATATTCGGCGGCGAGGGCACCATTTTCGGCACCGTCGTCGGCCTGTTCATCCCCGCTGTGCTGCAGTCCGGGTTCGTCATCATCGGTGTGCAGCCCTTCTGGCAGGGCGTCGCGGTCGGCTCGGTCCTCGTCGCCGCCGTCTACGTCGACCAGTCCCGGCGCGCCGCTGCCCTGCGCGGTAAGCGGCGGTCCCGAGGCCTCTTCAAACGCAGAGGGTCAAACGAAAGGAAAGCCAGTGAACCGTAAGGGCGTACTGATGGTGGCGGGAGCGATGGTCCTCGCGCTGCCGATGGCGGCTTGCACGTCGTCGAAGCCGGCGTCGACGGGCTCCGGCGACACGTCATCGAGCGGGGCCCCACCCGCGGCGGCGGCGAGCACCGTCACCGCGCCCGCGAAGGCCAGCAAGAACTACAACATCCAGTTGCTGCAGGGCGTGGCCGGCGACCAGTTCTACATCACGATGCAGTGTGGCGCGCAGGCGGAGGCGGCCAAGCTCGGCGTCACGGTTAACGCCCAAGGCCCGCAGAAGTTCGACCCGACGCTGCAGAAGCCCATCCTCGACTCGATCGTCTCCAGCAAGCCGGACGCGCTGCTAGTCGCACCGACCGACGTCCAGGCCATGCAGCAGCCCCTGCAGCAGGCGGCCGCGGCCGGGATAAAGGTGGTGCTCGTCGACACCACGACGAACGACCCGTCCTTCGCCGTCTCGGCAATCGCCAGTGACAACGAGGGCGGTGGCAAGGCGGCCTTCGACGCCATCAAGACGCTGCACCCCGAGGGCGGCAAGGTCATGGTCATGAGTGTCGATCCGGGCATCTCGACGACCGACGCGCGCACGAAGGGCTTCGAGGACGCCGTCAAGGCCGACGGCAAATTCACCTACGTCGGCGTGCAGTACAGCCACGACGACCCGGCGACCGCGGCGCAGCTCATCGGCGCCCAACTTCAGAAAGACCCCGACCTCGTCGGCGTCTTCGCCGCCAACCTGTTCGCCGCCGAGGGCTCGGCCACCGGCGTCAAGCAGGCCGGCAAGAGCGGTCAGGTGAAGATCGTCGGCTTTGACGCGGGCCCGAACCAGATCCAGGCGCTCAAGGAGGGCACCGTCCAGGCGCTCGTCGCTCAGGAGCCCGGGCTCATCGGCCAGTACGGCGTCGACGAGGCGGTGACCGCGCTCGACGGGGGCAAGACCACCCCGAAGGTGCAGACCGGCTTCACCGTCATCACGCCGGAGAACCTGAACGGCGAGGGTGGCGCGGCGGCGTACAAGTCGAGCTGCTGACCGGTCGGGGACGCTGAGGAGCGGTTGTCTCGGCGTCCCCCCGGCCTCGTGCTCAGCCAGCTCAGCCGCTGATGACGTCGAGCAGCCCGGCCACGGCGTCGGCGACCGCCGAACGCGCAGCCTGCAGCGGCGGCCGGGGATCGACCTTGGTGGTGGCGGCGAGCGCGTCGCGCAGCGCGCCGGTGTAGGCGATGTTGAGCGCGGTGCCGATGTTGACCTTCACGATGCCGGCACGGACGGCGGCGCGGAGCGTGTCGGCGGGCACGCCCGATGAGCCGTGCAGCACCAGCGGCACCGGGACCGCAGCGCGCAGTGCGGCGATGAGGTCGATGTCGAGCTCGGCCGTCTGCGTCGTCATGGCATGCGAGCTGCCGACGGCAACGGCCAGCGCGTCGACGCCGGTGGCGGCAACGAACGCCGCGGCCTGCCGGGGGTCGGTGCGCACGCCGGGCGCATGCGCACTGGCTACCTGAGTGTGCTTGCCGCCGACGTGGCCGAGTTCGGCCTCCACCGCGAGCCCCGCCCCGTGCAGCAGCTTGGTGACGTCGGCGGTGATGTCGACGTTCTGCTCGTACGGCAGAGCACCGCAGTCCACCATGACGGAGGAGTAGCCGGCCAGCGGGGCCCGGTGCCACAGGTCCGCCGCCTCGGCGTGGTCGAGGTGCAGGCTCGCGGGCACCGCCGCTTCTGTCGCCAGGGCGGCGAGCGCGGCGGCCAGCGGCCGGATCTGTCCGCCGTGGAACTTCACGGTGTTCTCACTCACCTGCAGGATCACCGGACGACCGGCCCGCTGGGCGCCGGTGGTGATGGCTTCGGCGTGCTCGAGCGTGATGACGTTGAACGCCGCGACGCCGCCGCCGCGCATTGCCGCGTCGCGGACAAGGTCAGCGGTCCGGACCAGCGGCATGGTGCGTGCTCCTGCTCGACGGGGCTTGACGTACTTCCAACAAGACGCAACCATATCCAAGTAAACCCAATAAGGGCAATGTCCGTGCGACCGACAGGAGCGTGATGGCCGCTTTCGCCGGGCTGGACGTCGGCACGACGTCCAGCAAGGCCGTTGTCTACGGCGAGGACGGCGCGGTGCTCGGCACCGGGCGCGCCACCACCCCATGGGACGTCGGGTCACAGGGCACCGAGACCGACGCCGCAACGCTGTGGCGCAGCGCCGTCGAAGCATTGAGTGCGGCCGCCGAGGCGGCGGCGGTGCCCGTGCGCGCAGTCGGCGTCACCAGCATGGGTGAGTCCGGCATCCTTACCGACGCCAGCGAGCAGCCGCTCACACCGGTCATCGCCTGGCACGACGACCGTGACAGCGACGAGGTCGCCGACCTCGCCGATGCGCTGGGAGCTGAGACGTTCGGCGGGATCACCGGAAAGCCGCTGCGGGGCCAGTTCTCGCTCACCAAGCACCGCTGGTTTCGGCAGCACGCCCCGGCCAGCCGCGCCGCAGCGATGCGCTTCGACGTGGCCGGCTGGGTGGTGCGACGCCTGGGCGGCGACTTCGTCATCGAACTGTCGCTGGCCGGGCGCACCGGCTGGCTCGACATCGCTAGGCGCGATTGGTGGGACGAGGGCCTGGCCTGGTCCGGTGCCGCCCGCGCGCTCATGCCGCCGCTGGTGCAGGCCGGCGTGCCGGTCGGCACGGTGACGTCCGCGGCGGTGAGCCCGTTACTGCACGGGGCGGTGCTCACGCTTGCCGGTCACGACCACCAGGCGTCCGCCCTCGGCGCCCGCGCGGTCGGACCGGGCCACGAGCTGGACTCATCGGGCACCGCGGAGGCGCTGGTGCGCACCCTGCCGACGGTGCCGAGCCGCCCCGACGTTGCCCGCCTGGCCGCCGCGGGCGTCACGACCGACCCGAGCATCGAGCCCGGCCACTGGAGCCTGCTCGGCGGCACCGAGGGCGGCCTGGCGCAGAACCGCGTGCTCGAGCTGCTTGGCGTGGGACCCGGTGGGCTGGCCCGGCTCGATGCGGCGGCCGAGCAGGCTCCCGACGGCCGGGTTGTGGTCGGCGGCCTCGGCTCCGACGCGCTGACGCTCGGCGGGCTCGCGGGAGGGGTAGGACCGGGTGAGGTTTGGAAGGCGGTGGTCGCCGCCGCCGCCGACGAGGCGCTCGAGCTGCACCGTGCGATGGACGACGTCGTTGGGCCCGCCGCGCGCGTGGTCGTCACCGGCGGGTGGCGGCACAGCTTAGAGGTCATGCGCGCCAAGGCGGCCCGGTTCGACCATCTTGAGGTCTCGGCGGTGGAGGAGGCCGGCGCCCTCGGCGCGGCGGTGCTCGCCGCACGTGCCGCGGGCGCGATCGGTCCCAACGACCATTTGGTCGATCGGTGACGGCGGGATCGCCGGGCCGCACGTGGTTCGCCGACGAGCGCCAGGCCGAGATGCTGCGCTTGCTCGCCACCGAGCGTCGGGTCGAAAGCGCCCGGCTGGCCGAGCGTTTCGGCGTCAGCGCCGAGAGCATCCGCAAGGACCTGGCTCAGCTCGAGGCGCACGGATTGCTCCGCCGTGTTCACGGCGGCGCCATTCCCCGCCAGCGCCAGCGCGACGAGCCGAACGTCGCCACCCGCACCGAACAGGCCGAGCAGAAGCTCGCCATCGCCCGGCACGCGCTGCGCTTCGTGCCTGACGGCGGCACGCTGCTGCTCGACGCCGGCACCACCACGCTGCGGCTGGCCGAGCTGCTGCCGGCCGACCGTGAGCTGGTCGTCTACACCAACGCCGTCCCGGCGTTGTCGACGCTGCTGCGGCGCGGCATCACCGTCGTGGGCCTGGGCGGGCGGGTCCGACCGCAGACGATGGCCGCGGTCGGACCGTTGACCCTTGACGCGCTCGCCGGGGTCAACGTCGACGTGGCGTTCCTTGGCACCAACGCGCTGTCGTTCAGCCGCGGCCTCACCACCCCGGACGTCGACGAGGCCCAGGTCAAGCATGAAATGCTGGCAGCGGCGCGGCAGCGGGTGTTCCTCATCGACACGAGCAAGCTCGGCCGCGAGAGCCTCGCCAGACATGCCACGCTGCAGGACGTCGACGTCCTGGTCACCGACGACGCCGTCACCGTCGAGCAGCGGGAGCGGTTGCTGGCCGCCGACGTCAGCGTCGAGATAGCCGGGGAGCACGAATGATCACCACCGTCACGCCCAACCCGAGCCTGGACCGCACACTTCATCTGCCCCGGTTCGCGCCCGGCCACGTCAACCGCGCCACGGCCACGATGATCGAACCGAGCGGCAAGGGGGTGAACGTCGCGCTGGCACTGCACGGCGTCGGCGTTCCGGTGCGCGCGGTGCTGCCGGTCGGCGGCAGCGCGGGGCGCGAGATCGCGGTTCTGCTCGACGATCTCGGGCTCGATCACGTCGATGTGCCGATCGCCGGTGCGGTGCGCAGCAACGTCTCGCTCGTGGAGGCCGACGGGCGCACGACCAAGGTGAACGAACCAGGCCCGCAGCTGTCGGCCGCCGAGGGCGACGCGCTTTGTGCGGCAACGTTGTCCGGCGGCGCTGCCGGGAAGTGGGTGCTCTGGGCAGGCAGTCTGCCGGGCGGGTTCACGCCGCAGCGGCTCGCCGACGCCGTGGCCGATGCCCGCGCCGCAGGCCGACTGGTCGCGCTCGACGCGTCCGGGGCACCGCTGGCGCAGGCACTCGCGCAGGACCGCGACCGATTGCCGCACCTGGTGAAGCCCAACGCCGAGGAGCTCGCCGAGGTCGCGGGCCGTTCGCTGGCGACGCTCGGCGACGTGGCCGACGCCGCGCAGGAACTGATTTCGCGCGGCGTGCGCACCGTCCTTGTCAGCCTCGGCGGCAACGGCGCGCTGCTCATCGACGCCGCGCTGCCGCAGCCGTTGCACGGCACCGCGCCCGCGCGCCGTGTCGTCAACACGGTCGGTGCGGGCGACGCGTTTCTCGCCGGCTATCTCGCCGCCGTGCATGCCGGGGCGTCTGGCGCCGACGCGCTGGCCAACGCGCTGCGCTTCGGCGCCACCGCCGTCGAGCACGAGGGAACGCTGCTCGGCGTGCCGGACCCGCGCCGCGAGGTCACCATCGCCGCCGCCGAGGCCTTGACACAGCTCACCCAGTGAATCGTGCTGACCAGTGCGAATGAAAAGTCCTGCGCCCCAAGCCCATTTCACGCATGGAAGATCGGAGATCCCTGCTCAACTGGAGAGCCAACGCCGTCACCCCGGCCCATCAACGTCCCTGACGCAGCGCTTTCGGTACTTTTGCATCGTGCCCGACTGGACGAACCGCCAGATCCTGCTGCGTCGCCGCCCGACCGGGCCGGTCCAGCCGGGTGACACCGAGCTGGTCACCTCGCCGGCGCCCGAGCCCACCGAGGGTGAGGCGCTGGTCCGCACCACCTATGTGGGGATCGACGCCGCCGTCCGGACGTGGCTCGACGAGCAGCCGGGCTACCTCCCGCCGGTGCAGCTGGGCGAGGTCATCAGGGCGGCCGGGGTCGGCGAGGTTGTGGCGTCGCGCTGCGACGCCTACGCCGTCTGCGACGTGGTCACCACGCTGTCGGGCTTCCAGGAGTACGTGATCGTCCGCGACGACCTGTTCACCACGGTCATCCCCGGCGTGGTCGACCAGCTGGCGATGATGTCGGTGTACGGTTCGACCGGCGCGACCGCCTACTTCGGCATGACCGACATCGGCCGGCCCCAGCCCGGGGAGACGGTCGTGGTCTCGGCGGCGGGAGGCGCCACCGGGTCGCTGGCCGGGCAGATCGCCAAGATCGCCGGGGCCCGGGTGGTGGGCATCGCGGGCGGCCCGGAGAAGTGCCGGGTGGTG
>JAOPWF010000041.1 GCA_025965815.1 Mycobacterium sp. | reverse complement strand
ACTCCAGCTCGAAAGTATTGCTCCGTGACCCGGTCAGATCGAGGTCACCCTGGACGGCGAACACCGTCACGACCTTGAAGCTGGGCTGCTTTACCGGCGGGAACTCGGTGCGCGGCCCGTCGGGTGCCGTCATACCGATCTCCTCGTGGAACTCCCGGCGGGCGACGTCCCATGGCGCCTCACCCTCGGTGTACTCCCCTTTCGGGACCGACCATGCGCCGTCGTCCTTCTTCGCCCAGAACGGTCCGCCGGGGTGGCCGATCAACACCTCGACGACATCCCCGGTGATCCGGTACAGGAGCAGACCCGCGCTGAGTTTGGGCATCGCTGCGCAGTGTATCGCCGCGACACGCCCACCCGGGAGAACTTCTAACCCGCCGGGGCGCAAAGCCATTCGGGGGTAGCCCCATCCGACATGAGCGACGGACATGCCGGCGGCGCGGCCGGCGGGAACGGCGATACCCCCAACCTGCCACGCTGGCGCCTCGACCTCTACGACGACGCCACCATCACGTTCGACAACACGGCGCAGACGATCACCAAGGTCAAGACGGGTGAAAGCTGAAGACCCATTCGCCGTCGTCGTTGACTTCCATCCGCCAGCCGAGTTCGTCGTTGTATCGGCCTTGGAGTCGACGACCCAGGCGTGCGCATCCCCCGCGCGGGCAATGTCTTTGGTCGCGACAACGTCGCCCTTCGGGTCGGCTCAGTCGGCTTTGGGGAGTGGAATGCCTTCGCTGGTGGAGAACTGGGCATCGTCCTGACTCGACAGCCCGATGGACACCACCGTCCTGGGCCAGATGGCATCGGTCAGATACGCCAATGACACCGCCCAGCGATTGACCCCCCTGGGGATCGCGTACAGGTGATAGGAGCGGGTCACGACCTTTGCGGGGAAGCCGGACAGGTGCACATTCAGCGGGTTGGCGACGGCGTAATGAGGGCCCAGGTCGACGACCAGACCCATGTTGCGGTGCTTGTATTCCTTCTTCGTGCCGTATCCCAGGCTGGCGGCAACATTGTTGGCCAGCACTTTGCCCTGACGGGTCGCGTGTTGCGCGGTGGGAGGCGTGATCTTGGCGGGCTGGGTCAGGTCCGGAACGGCCGCGGCATCGCCGCCGGAGAACACGTCGGCATGGCCGGGCACCTGCAGATCCGGGCCCACCTTGAGCCGGCCGCTCTCGGTCGGCAGACCGAGCTTCTGGATCAGCGGGGCGCCGGTGACGCCGGTCACCCATGCAACGGTGTGGGTGTCGACTCGTGAACCATCGCTCAGCACAACATGATCCGCGTGTACCTCGCTGAGGGTCGTTCCCAGCCGCACGTCGATTCCGCGGCTGCGGAGCACCCGCATCGCACTGTCGCCGAGTTTCACGCCCACTTCGGGCATTACCTGCTTGGCCAAGTCCAGCAGCAGGAACTTCACCGCCTCCGGGTCGAATCCCAGCTGATCCGCTGCGGCATCGGCGAGTGCGCGCAGCTGCGCGACGAGTTCGGTTCCGGAATACGACGCGCCGACCACGACGATCGTCCGGCGGCCGTTGGCGAGGGCCGGGTCTTCGTCAATGCATGCGATTTCGAGCTGTTCAAGCACGTGGTCGCGCAGGTACAGCGCTTCTGCCGTCGACTTGAGCCCGCGAGCATAGGTGGCCAGACCCGGAATGTCGAACAGGCGGGTGACCGAACCCGGGGTCAATACCAGTCGATCCCAGGCCATGTCGCGCGAGGACTGCTCGGGATCGGTGAAGGTGACGGTGCGCTGCTCGAAGTCGACGCTGTCCACTCGCCCGCGCACCGCGCGCACACCCTTGAGCGTTCCCGCCAGTGGAACCGTCACGAATCGGGCGTCCACCACGCCACCGGCCACATCCGGCAACAACGGGGTGTACAGCATGTAGTCCACGGGCGAAATGATGGTCACCTTGACGGACGGGTCCTGCTTGCGCAGTTTCCGGCCGAGACGGCGGGCACACTCGAAGCCGGTGAAGCCGCTGCCGACAATCACGACGGATGTCATTACTGTGACATTACCGGCGCGGCCGCACCTCAAACTGGCGAGAACAACCCTAGGGGCTGGTCAGCAGTGTTCCCAATTTCGCTGCAAACCACGGCTTCCTGCCGCGGGCCAGCACCCTGCCCCGGATGAGCTGTGACCATTGCGAGGACCGTCCGTAGCCGACGAGCAGGAAGGCGACCGGGTCGGCGGTGATGGTGCAGTCGGCCTTGTCGCCCGCGGCGGTGATGACAGCGGACCCGTCCTCGACCGCCATTCGGTAGTGCGGGCCGCCGCGCATGCGCAGTTCAAAGCTCACACGCAGGTTCGCGCTGCGGGCCGGATGCAGATATTCGGGAGCCACGGTGAGTATTCCCGGAATGACGAGCAGGGCGTCCGCTCGATCGATGCGCCAGGAGACACCGGCAGCGCGGGCGATGTCCAAGCCGTGCAGCAGCTGCTCGCCCAGCAGCAGGCTGCTCATCGTGGCGGGGCTCAGGACCAGGCCATTCGGCGTGGGAATCGTCGCCCCGACGTCCGTGCCGGCCGCCATGGACAGGTAGCCATCCGCGGTCTCCTCCAGCATGTCGGCCAGGCGGCGAAAGTTCCGCTCCGGCACCACGGTCAGATGGCGAGCGTTGACAACGGTGCTGAGCCGCGATGGTGAGTCGGGCCGCCGGTCGGCGTGGGTCAGGTAACCACGGGCATGCCGGCTCAGCGCCTCGGCGTAGTCGCGCATGTCGCCGACCACGTGCGCGGCCGTTTCCGCGACGGTCCATGACAAACCCGGGACCCGAAGCTCGGAATCGTCGATGTCGCGCCACAGTTTCGCGCTTCGCGCCACCGCTTCGCGGAGGGCGGACAGTGCCTCGCCGTGCTGGTGGCGGGTGTCGTCGGCGGGCCCGGCGCTGTGAACTGCTGTTTTCATCAGAGCGTCCTCGGTATGTGAGAGGGAAGGGTCTCAATTGGATAGGGCTACTATTTCACATAGCGACGCTATGTCAATAGGCTGGCCGGGTCGCAACAGCAGAGAGCAGAAGATGGCCGATCCGTCACCGCCGCAGCCGCCGCACTCGCTGCGCGCCGAGCAGGTTGCCCAGACCCGCGCCGCGTTGGTGCTCGCCGGTCGTCGGCTGTTCGGCGAAAAAGGCTTCCGGGCCACCTCGGTTGACGACCTCGCCCGTGAGGCGGGCGTCACCACTGGGGCGCTCTATCACCACTTCCCAACCAAGACAGCGCTTTTCGATGCGGTCTTCGAGCAGGCGCACACCGAACTGGTGACCACATCCACCGTGGCGGCACGGGACGCGTCGGATGAACTCGACGAGTTGGCGCGTGGCTTCGACGCGTTTCTGGACGCCGTGATGCAGCCCGACGTGCAGCGCATCCTCGTGCTCGACGGTCCGGCGGTGCTGGGGCTGGCCCGCTACACCGAACTCGACGAGCGTTACGCCTTCGCCGTCATCGTTAGCGCGCTCCGCTCCGCCGTTGCAGCCGGGACGCTCGCGGTCGACGATCCCGAAACGATCACCAGACTGCTGCTGGGCGCGCTCACCCGGGGAACCATGCTCATCGCCACGTCACCGGACCCGGTCAACACCCGACATGCCGTCGCCCGATCCATGCGCGCCCTGCTGACGAGCTTCGCGACGCGGGGGCAGACTGGGCACTAGCGTCACCAGCAACGCTTGCCGGCGGCCCGCACGGGTAACCCCGACCCGAACCGATCTGAGGGAGAAGCCCTGAATGAATGAGCTCAAATATCTCGAGCTGCACGGCGACCGCGTCGCCTACCGGGAGGCGGGCGGCGGTGAAGTGCTCCTGTTGATCCACGGGATGGCTGGTAGTTCGGAGACGTGGCGCGCGGTGCTTCCGCAGCTGGCGAAGCACTACCGGGTCGTCGCACCCGACCTCCTCGGACACGGGCAGTCGGCCAAGCCGCGCGGCGATTACTCGCTGGGTGCGTTCGCGGTGTGGCTGCGCGACCTGCTCGATGAACTCGGCATCAGCCGGGCCACCATCGTCGGCCACTCGCTGGGCGGCGGCGTGGCGATGCAGTTCGTGTATCAGCATCCCGATTACTGCCAGCGGCTCATCCTGATCAGCAGCGGTGGTCTCGGGCCGGATGTCGGTTGGACCCTGCGGCTGTTGTCGGCACCGGGCGCCGAGTTTGTGCTGCCCGTGATCGCGCCGCAACCGGTACTGAACGTCGGCAACAAGCTGCGGTCGTGGTTGACCGGGGTCGGAATTCGCTCACCCCGCGGCGGCGAGATGTGGAGCTCCTACTCGTCGCTGTCGGACGCACAGACACGCGCCGCGTTCCTGCGCACACTGCGCTCGGTGGTCGACTACCGCGGACAGGCGGTCAGCGCGCTCAATCGCCTGCACGTCCGCTCGGAGCTGCCGATCCTGGCGATCTGGGGCGACCAGGACCGGATCATCCCCGTCGAACACGGTTACGCCGCGCAGGAGGCCAGGCCGGACAGTCGGCTGGAGGTGCTCGCCGGTATCGGACACTTCCCCCAGGTCGAGTGCCCGACGGACGTGGTCGATCTGATCGAGGACTTCATGGCCGCCCGCGACGACCAGAAGAGCCAGGTCGAGGAACGCCACCCGCAGGGCTAACGGACCCCCACGCCGCCGCGGTTATCCGGCATCCGGCAGCATCCCGGCATTGACGTGTGACAGTTCACTGTCATAGCGTCGGCGAGTGCACAGCCGCTGAAGACACTGGCTGGCCTGAAGTCGCCCGGCTCGCGAGTCGAGCTCAACACCGAGGAGCTGACGTGGGAAATTTGGATGGTCGGGTGGCTTTCATCACCGGCGCGGCGCGAGGGCAGGGCAGGGCCCACGCGGTGCGGCTGGCGTCCGACGGCGCGGACATCATCGCGCTGGACATCTGCGCCGACATTGACTCAATGGACTATCCGAACGCCACGCCGTCGGATCTGGATGAGACGGTCAAGCTCGTCGAGGGTGCGGGCCGACGCATCGTCGCCCGGCATGCCGACGTCCGCGATGGCGATGCCGTTGAGGCCGCCGTCGCCGACGGCCTCGCGGAGTTCGGGCGCCTCGACATCGTGATCGCCAATGCCGGCATCATCCGGCTGGGCGACGGCGCCGACGACCGGCAGGTGTTCCGTGACATTGTCGACGTCAACCTGATCGGCGTCTGGAACACCGTGCGTGCCGCCATCCCGAGTCTTGTCGAGGGCGGCCGGGGCGGCTCGATCGTGATCACCAGCTCCAGCGCCGGGCTAAAAGCCACCGGCACCGATAGGACCGGCGGGCAAGCCTACTCGGCCGCCAAGCGCGGACTCGTCGGCCTGATGCAGGTGTGGGCGAACGACCTGGGCAAGCACTCGGTCCGGGTCAACACCATCCACCCCACCGGGGTGGCCACCGGAATGGTGATGAACGAAGCGATGCAGAAACTGCTGGAGGCCGGCGACGTCGCGATGGACGCGATGCAGAACGTGCTGCCGATTCCGATGCTGATGCCGGAAGACGTCGCCAACGCGGTCGCGTTCCTGGTCTCCGACGAGGCGAAGTTCATCACCGGAATCACGTGGCCGCTGGACGCCGGCTTCGCTGTGCGCTGAGCTAGCGCTCTGGGGCTCCCAGCCGCCCCTGAGGGGCGGGCACGTCCCCTCCGTCCTGCTCAGGATCGTGCACGAGGACCCCGACAACGTCATAGGACGGATTAGCGAGCAGGAGGC
>JAOPWF010000327.1 GCA_025965815.1 Mycobacterium sp. | reverse complement strand
GCGCTGCGCTTGGCCAGCGACGTGTCCCGCCAGGCGGGAAACGCGGCAGCGGCTGCGTCGATGACCGCGCGGGCGTCCTCGACACTGCCGAGCGTCACCTCACTCGTGACCTCGCCCGTCGCTGGGTTGGTCACCGGTGATGTGGTGCCGCCGGTGCCCGGGTAGGCCTTGTTGTTGATCCAGTGCGTGATTGTGTTGGCAGCCATAGTCTTTCTCAGTTCGTGTACTTGTTGACGAAGTCGGTCATGGTCTTCAGTTGGTAGCGCGACACCTCGTGGGCGCTCTCGTCCTCGGCGAACACCGACGACACCATCACCGTGTCGGGGCGATCGTAGAAGCCGATCTCGGCCAGGCCGCCGAAGAATTCGTCCCAGTTGAGATCGCCGTCGCCGATCTTGAGGTGCTGGTGCACCCGGGCCGGGTTCCCCGGCGGGTTGGTGATGTATCGCAACCCGTGGCTACGGTGATGGTCCATGGTGTCGGCGACGTGGACCAGTCGCAGCCGGTCGCCCGCGGCTCGCATGATCTCGGTCATGTTGCCGCCCATGTGATACGAGTGGCACGCGACGTACACCATGCCGATATTGGGGGAGTTGACGCCACGGATAATGCGTAGCGCCTCCAATCCGTCCTCGACGAAATCGTCTGGGTGCGGGTCGATCCGGACGTCGATGCCCTCCCGCTCGAAGATCGGCACCAGCTCCTCCATCGAGCGGAAGAACGCCCGCTCGGACTCCTCGGCCCGTTCCGGGCGGCCGGAGAACTCGGTGTTGATCACGTTGACACCGAGATCCACGGTGATCTGCACGACGCGCTTCCAGTACCGCACCGCCGCCTCGCGGGCGTCCTCGTCCGGGCCGGACCAACGCAGCACGGGCAGCACCGACGCGATCCCCACCTGTGCGTCGTCGCAGGCCTTCCGGAACCGGGCGACCAGATCGTCGTCGGCACGCGGATGGTTGAAGAACGGGATGAAGTCCCGGTGCGGGGTCAGCTGCAGGTGCTCGTAGCCGAGATCGGCCACCAGCCGCGGGAATTCGAGCAGCTCGTAGTCGTGGTGGAACGGTGTGGGGTCCAGGGCGATTTTCATGGTCACGCTCCCGGGATGGAGTCGCGGGCCACCATGTCGACCTCGACGGGCTGTCCGGTCTCCAGCGACACCACGCCCGCGGCGCATACCGCGGCCGCCGCGTAGCCGTCCCACGCGCCCGGCCCGTCCACATTGGTGCCCGCGACCACTGCGTTGACCCAGCGCTGGATCTCGGTGTCGTAGGCCTGACCGAAGCGCTCCTTGAAGCTCGGGGTGATCTCGCCGCCCCACCGGCCTGGTGCCGACTTACGGACCATGCCGACGTCGAGGCCGATCATCGCGCTGCCGTGCTCACCGACGATCTCGGTGCGCACCTCGTAGGCGACGCCGGTGGTGACGAACAACTCGACATCCACATGGCGCCCGGAGGCCGTGCGCATGATCGCGATCTGTGGGTCCTGAAGGCCTTCGGGTGCACCGGGATTCGTCGCGGGGCGGACGATCTGCACCGACGCGATCTCCTCGTCGAACAGGAATCGGGTCACGTCGACCTCGTGGACCAGCGAGTCCTTGACCACCATCGAGCTGTCGAAGCTGTGCGGGACCGCGGGGTTGCGGTGCACGCAGTGCAGGACCAGCGGACGGCCCAGCTCACCGGAGTCGATCAGATCCTTCAGCGCCGCGTACTCGTTGTCGAAACGGCGCATGAAGCCGACCTGGATCAGCTTGCGGCCGAGTTCGGCCTCGCGCTTGACGACGCCAAGTGACGTGACGACGTCGGTGGTCAGCGGCTTTTCGCACATCACCGGCTTGCCGTACTCCAGGCACGCGAGCAGTTGCTTCTCGTGGGTGGGACCGGGCGTGGCCAGCAGGACGGCGTCTACCTCGGGGTCGGCGATGGCGTCGAGGGGATCGGAGATGGCCCGGCATCCGGGGATGCCCGCGGCGATCTGTTCGGCCTTCTCCGTGACGTAGTCGTTGACCACGGACACCCGGGCGCCGGCGATCTTCGACGAGATGCGGGTCACGTGGTCCGCACCCATCACGCCGACGCCGAGAACCGCAATACGCAGATCAGACATGGGTTTTCGACTCCTTGGGGCTAGTCAGTTGAAGCGGACGGACGGGATCCCACAGGACCCCAGATAGCGGCGGGTGCGTTGGGCGATCGGCAACGGCGCATCCACCTCGCAGGGATACATGTCCTGCTCGACGATGGCGAAGACGTCGATGCCGAGCTTTTCCACGGCCGCGAGAAGTGGTGGCATGTCCGGGATGCCGCGCGGCGGTTCGGTCATCGCGCCCAGCTTGACGGCCTCGCCGAACGGCAGATCCTCGGCCGCCACCTTGGCCCGTACGTCGGGGTCCACCTGCTTGAGGTGCAGGTATCCGATGCGCTCCGGGGCTCGTTCGATGATGGCGATGTTGTCGCCGCCGCAGTAGCTGATGTGACCGGTGTCCAGGCACAGGTTGACGAACTCGCCGCCGGTCCCGTCGAGGAACCGGTAGACGTTCTCCTCGGTGTCGATGTGACTGTCGGCGTGCGGATGGTACTGCGCCCGGACGCCGTAGTTCTCGAACATCGCCCGGCCGAGCTCGTTCATGCCCTCGGTCTTCTTCTTCCACTGCGCCGCCGTCAGATTCCGGTCCTCCAGCACGGCTCCGCTGCTCGGATCACGCCACATCTCGGGAATGACGACCACGTGCTTGCCGCCGACCGCGGCAGTCAGCCGGGCCACATCCTCGATCTGCTTCCAGACGGCGTCCCAGGAGTCGTCCTGGTGCAGATGCTCGAACACGGTGCCCGCGGACAGCTTCAGGTTGCGGGCGGCCAGTTCGTCCGACAGCTGCTTCGGGTCGGTGGGCAGGTAACCGTACGGGCCCAACTCAATCCACTCATAGCCAGACGCGGCAACCTCGTCGAGGAAGCGGCCGTACGGTGTCTGTCCGGGATCGTCGGGAAACCAGACTCCCCAGGAGTCGGGGGCGGAGCCAACCAGGATCGTGCTCATCTACAGGTCCTTTCGTCAATTTCTCAGCGGTCCGACGGGCGGATGAGCGGGCGCTGAATCTTCTTCCACTCGGCATAGGTGTGGTAGGCCGCCCGGGTGGAATCGAGCGTCGACGTCTCACTCACCGGGACGTCCCACCACGACTCGCTGTCCGGCGCGGGAATCAGCGGGTCGGTCTCGACATGGATGACGGTGGTGTGGTCGTTGGCCTTCGCGACCTTGACCGCGTCGGTGAAATCCGAGGCGGTCACCACCCGGATCACCTCCGCACCCAGGCTGGCCGCGTTCGCCGCCAGGTCGACCGGCAGCTTGGCGCCGTCGAGTCGGCCGTCGTCGCCGCGGTAGCGGTAACTGGTGCCGAACCGCTGCGACCCCAACGACTCCGAGAGCGAACCGATCGACGCGAAGCCGTGGTTCTGGACCAGCACGACGATGACCTTGACCCCCTCCTGCACCGCGGTGACCAGTTCGGTCGCCATCATCAGGTAGGAACCGTCGCCGACCATGACGAAGACGTCACGATCCGGGCTGGCCATCTTGGCGCCGATGCCGCCGGCCACTTCGTATCCCATGCAGGAGAAGCCGTATTCGACGTGGTAGCCCGTGGGGTCGCGGGGGCGCCACAGCGTGTGCAGCTCGCGGGGCATCGACCCGGCGGCGCACACCACCACGTCGCGCGGGTCCGACAGTGTGTTGGCCAGCCCGATCACCTGGTTCTGGTTCAGTCCCTCGCTGTCGTCGTCGATCCGGTACGCCGCGGTGACGGTGTCCTCCCAGTGCTGAGCCAGTTCGGCGGTGCGGGAGCGGTACTCGTCGGAGACGGAGTAGTCGGCCAGTGCCGCGTCGAGGGCCTCGATGGCCTCGCGCGCGTCCGACACGACGCTCACGCCGCCCTGCTTGACCGAATCCAGGGACGCGACATTGATGTTGACGAAGCGCACGTCCGGGTTGTTGAACGCGGTGCGCGACGCGGTGGTGAAGTCGCTGTAGCGGGTGCCGATGCCGATGACGACGTCCGCCTCGGTCGCCAGGGCGTTGGCGGCGGTGGTGCCGGTCGAGCCGATGGCACCGACCGACTGCGGATGGTCGTAGGACAGCGATCCCTTGCCCGCCTGGCTCTGCCCGACCGGGATGCCGGTCCGTTCGGCGAAGGCGGCCAGCGCCTCGGTGGCGCCGGAGTAGATCACCCCGCCGCCGGCAACGATGAGCGGCGTGCGCGCCATGCGGATCACCTCGGCGGCTCGCTTGATCACCGACCGTTCCGGCAGCGGCCGGGCGACATGCCAGGTGCGTTCGGCGAACAGGGATTCCGGCCAGTCGTGGGCCTCGGCCTGCACATCCTGGGGGATGGCCACCGTCGCTGCTCCCGTTTCAACGGGGTCGGTGAGTACCCGCATGGCGCCGAGCAGGGCGGCCGGCAGCTGTTCGGGACGCCACACCCGGTCGAAGTAGCGCGACAGCGGCTTGAACGCGTCGTTGACGGTCACGTCGCCGCCGGACGGCAGCTCGAGTTCCTGCAACACCGGGGCACTGGCCCTGGTCGCGAAGGTGTCGGCCGGCAGCAGCAGCACGGGCAGCCGGTTGATCGTCGCGAGCGCCGCGCCGGTGAGCATGTTGGTCGAACCGGGGCCGACGCTGGCGCTGACCGCCCATGTCTGGAGGCGATCCTTCTGCCGCGCGTAGGCGACCGCGCTGTGCACCATCGCCTGCTCGTTGCGGCCCAGCACGTAGCGCAGCGCCGGTTCGGTGCCTTCCTCGACGGCCGCCGCTGCGGCTATTTCGTCCTGCAGCAGCGCCTGGCCCAGGCCCGCCACATTGCCGTGGCCGAAGATACCGAAACAGCCGGCGAAGAACTTGGTGCGCTGGCCGTCGCGTTCGACGTACTGGTTGCCCAGGAATCGAACGGCGGCCTGCGCGACGGTGAGTCGCACGGTGCCTTCGGTGTCGGGGGTCAGCTTGAGTTGATGGGCTGCCGACTTTGGCGCGGTGGAAACCACGGTCATACTCCTTGGGCGGGGGAGGGCGGATGCAGGGGTAGCCGGGGATCGACGTCCTGGTCCTCCCAGGCGCCGCGAAGCCAGGCGTGCTCGGGATCGTCGACGATCTTCCAGGCTCGCTCGGCGCCGGGTCCGGCCATCACGTTGAGGTAGTACATGTGGTAGCCGGGCGCCGCGACCGACGGCCCGTGGTAGCCGTGCGGCACCAGGACGACGTCGCCGCTGCGGACTTCTTCGAGGACCTCGATCGGACGTTC
>JAOPWF010000320.1 GCA_025965815.1 Mycobacterium sp. | reverse complement strand
GCGTCAGCTCTGCATGGCGCTGCCTGGGTCGACGAAGACGAACCTATTGAACTGGTAGGCCGAACCTGCAGGCCGCAACCCGCCATACTGGTGCGAAACGAGCGGATAGGCGAAGACGAGATCACCGTCGTGTGCGGGCTGCCGGTCACTACACCCGCGAGGACGGCATTCGATCTGGGCCGGCACCTGGACCGCTACGAAGCGGTCGCGCGGATAGATGCGTTGCTGCGGGCAACTCCGTTCCCACTCGAAGACGTCGGGATGCTGGCCCGGCGCTACCGCGGGGCGCGCGGCATTCGTGACTTGCGGCCGGTGCTGCGGCTGGTCGACCGAGGTGCCGCGTCGCCGAAGGAGAGTTGGTTGCGAATGCAGCTGATTGACGCCGGATTGCCAATGCCGGTGACGCAGATCCCGGTCCTCGACGGCTATCGCGTGGTGGCCTTGTTGGATCTGGGGTGGGAAGAATTCAAGGTGGCTGTCGAGTACGACGGCGATCAACATCGCAGCGACCGTCGGCAGTACGTAAAAGACATCGGCAGGCTGCGGAAGTTGAAGAACACGGCTGGATCGTTATCCGTGTAATCGCCGAAGATCGATCCGTTGATTTCGTGCCGAGAGTGCGCGCAGCGTTGTCCCGCCGCGGGTATGCCGCCGAGATCGACGAAATGCAGGGCGCTACTCGAATTTCCGCTGCATAACGTCGATTTCGGCGAAAAAGAGCTACGCCCTGCGGGGGGAGGCGAGGCGTTCGCGACGCAGCACGTCGACTTCGGGAAGCTGCAATGGCGCCAGCTCGCCGACGACGCGGGACAGCAGCAGGTCGGCGAGTTCGGGATTGCGGGCCAGGCACGGGCCATGAAGATAGGTCGCGATCACGCTGCCCTGCACGGCGCCGTCAACGCCGTCGCCTGCCCGGTTACCCGCCCCGGACACCACCCGAGCCAGCGGCTTTGCGTCCGAGCCCAGATCTGTTCCGCCGCGGTGGTTTTCGAAACCCGTCAGCGGCTGCGTCAACCCGGGCAGCAGCGGCGCGCTCACCACCTCGCCGATGGTCCGTACCGGCTGCGGAGACGTGGTGACATCGATCAGCCCGACGCCCTCGACCCGCTCGCCCGACGACGTCTCGTACCAGTGCCCGAGGACCTGGATGGCCGCGCAGATCGCGAGCACCGGCGCCCCGCGTGCAGCGGCCCGCTGCAACCCCGGGTGTCGCAGCAGGTGTTTCGTCGCCAGCCGCTGCGCGTAGTCCTCAGCGCCCCCCAACGTGTACAGGTCGAGACCCGAAGGCACCGGGTCGGCCAGCGTGATCTCGAAGATCTCGGCGTCGATGCCGCGCAGCCGCAACCGTTGCCTCAAGACCAGCGCGTTGCCGCCGTCGCCGTAGGTGCCCATCACGTCGGGCAGCACCAGCCCGATCCGCACTGTCGAATCAGCCACGGCTGTGTCCCGGGTCACTTCGCTCCTGCCCTCCACGACGCGCCAGAGTCCGGTTGAGCTGCAGGAAGGCGGTGTAGTTGGCGACGACCTCGACATGGCCGGGCGGACAGGACGCGATCGCCTTCACGGTGTCGTGCACCAGGGTGTGGCCGACGCCGGCATACGTCAGCCGCACCGCCAGGTCGGTACCCCGTTCACCGGCGGCGACCACGGCGGTGCCCTCGAAATGCTCGAAGCGCACGTCCCACAGCCAGGACAGGTCCTCACCGTCGGGCACCTGACCGTTGACGGCGATCACCACGCCTGCGCCGTGTTTGTCGACCATGGACAGCGCCTCCTGCCAACCCGCCGGATTCTTCGCCAACAGGATCCGCGCCGTGTGCTCGCCGACACGCACGGTGCGGTAGCGGCCCGCGACCTCGTCGACACCGGACACCGCTGCGACGGCCGCGGCCGGGTCGGCGCCCAACGACACCGCCGCCGCGACGGCCTGCGTCGCGTTGCCGCGGTTGACCGCACCGGGCAGCGCCAGGGTCATCGGCAGCACCAGCCCGTCTGGACCGTAGATGTTGTCGTCGTCGAACCACCACTGCGGGGAGGGCCGTTTGAAATCGGTGCCCGTGCTGTACCAGTGCGTGTGGTCCCGCACGATGATCTCGCCGCTGCGCGGACAGCTCACCGAATCGCCCGCCCAGCCGCCACCTGCGGCAACCCACACGACGCGCGGGCTGTCATACGCCGCCGAGGTCATCAACACGTCGTCGCAATTGGCCACCACGACCGTCGACGGATGGCGGGCCAGCCCAGCACGTAGCGTGCGTTCGATGGTGTTGATCTCGCCGACCCGATCGAGTTGGTCCCGCGACAGGTTCAGCAGCACGACGACGCGCGGGTCCACCGCGTCCGCGACGTGCGGCACATGCATCTCGTCGACCTCGAGCGCCGCCAGCCCCGCCTCGCGCGCGCCGGCCAACGCCGCCACCAGCCCGGCGTCCATGTTGGCGCCCTCGGCGTTGGTCGCCACCGGTCCCATCGTCGCCAGCGCCGCGGCGGTCATCCGGTTCGTCGTCGACTTGCCGTTGGTCCCGGTCACCACGACCGAACGCCGGCCCGTGCCGAGCTGGCTCAGGATCGACCGGTCCAGCGTCATCGAGACCAGGCCGCCGATCATCGCGCCGGCGCCGCGACCCGTCACACGTGACGCCCAGCGGGCACCCGCTCCGGCCGCCAAGGCGACGCGGCCGCGCGCAGTGATCGTCGGACTGGCCATCCGGGCATTTTATTCATCACGACACACGGAACCGCGAACGCGCAGCTACCGAGCGTTGTCGGACAGCCGTGCCATCCTGGATTTGTGAGCCAGACCTGGGGACGGCCGGCCGCCGATGCCGGCGCGGGCTGGGCGGTCGTCGACGTCGAAACTACGGGCTTCAGGCCTGGTCAGGCCCGTATCATCAGCCTCGCCGCGCTGGCACTCGACGCCAACGGCAACGTGGAACACAGCGTCGTCAGCCTGCTCAATCCCGGCGTGGAGCCGGGCCCTACCCATGTGCACGGGCTGACCGCGGAGATGCTCGCCGACCAGCCACGGTTCGCCGACGTCGCCGCCGACCTGGTCGAGCTGCTCAAGGGCCGCACGCTGGTCGCCCACAATGTGGCCTTCGACTACGCGTTCCTGGCCGCCGAAGCCGAGTTCGCTGAGACCGAGCTGCCGACCGACACCGTGATGTGCACCGTCGAACTGACCAGGCGGCTGGAGCTCGGCACCGAAAACCTACGCCTGGAAGCACTTGCCAGGCACTGGCGTGTCACCCAGCTGCGTCCGCACGACGCCCTCGACGACGCGCTGGTGCTGTCCCGGATCCTGACGCCGGTACTCGACCGCGCCCGCGCCCGCGACATCTGGCTGCCGGTGCGCCCCGTGACCCGGCGACGCTGGCCCAACGGACACGTCACGCACGAGGAACTGCGGCCGCTGAAGATGCTGGCCTCCCGGATGCCCTGCCCGTACATCAACCCCGGGCAGTTCGTCAGCGGCCGCCCGCTGGTGCAGGGCATGCGGGTCGCGCTGTCCCCGGAGGTGGACCGCACCCACGAGGAACTCGTCGAGCGGATCCTGCACGCCGGCCTTAGCTACAGCGACACCGTCGACCCCGAGACGTCGTTCGTGATCTGCAACGACTCCACCGCCGAACAGGGGAAGGGCTTCCTGGCCCGTGAACTCGGCGTCCCGCTGGTCTCCGACGCCGACTTCATGAAGCAGATCGACGCCGTCATCGGTGGCACCGGCATCGAGGAGTTCAGCGATAGCACCGCCGACGGCGATCAGTTCGCCCTGTTCTGAAGCCTCTGATGACCACTACGGCTGTAGTGGTAACGTCGCAGCATGGGTACCGCCGGCATTCCTGCGCACCGCCTGTCGTGGTGGGACACCTGTCGCAGGCACGGCTACTTCTTCCGCGAGGCGGCCATGCTCACCATCGCCACCGGTTTCAGCTTGCATCTGTTCCGGGTCGCCTTCGGCGACGAGATGGCCCTGCAGTACGTGGTGACACCGACGGTGGACAAGGCCCTGCTGGTGCCGATGACCTACGCCGCGGTGACCGGCATCCTCGGATGGCGCCGCATGCGCTTCCGCAACAAAGCGCACCGGATACTGATCACCGCGTCGATCGCCTACATCACCGCGAGTGTGCCGCTGCACGTCTACTTCTCGGTGATCCGCGGCAATGTCGACTCCTTCGTCAACGCCTTCCCGGTGTGGTTCAGCTACCTGCTGCTGTGCGCCGTGTACCCCGCGTTCCTGGTGATGCTGGCGCGCCTGCGGTACCGGGCCTGATGCCGCCGAATCCGGCCCGGCGGACGCAAATCGTCGACGCCGCGATCGACATCCTGAGCGACATCGGTGTCGGCGGCGTCACCCACCGGCAGATCGACGAACGGGCCGGACTGTCCGCAGGCACCACGTCGAACTACTTCCGAACCCGCCTGGCCCTGCTCGAAGCCACCGCCGCACGGGTCGCCGAAGTGCACTGGCAGTACGTCGCCCTGCTGCAGTCTGTCATCGATCGGCCGCAGAGCCGCGACGGTGTGGTAGCACTGATGGCCCGGATGACCTCCGATCCGGATGAACAGGCGCGTCGGCGGCTGCTCGCACGCTTCGAGCTGTTCACCGAGGGCACCCGGCGACCGGAACTGCGGCCGTTCCTCGGCGACATCCAGGCGGCGGCGATGAAATCGGCGAGCTTGATTCTGGAATCGGCCGGCTTCACGCCGACGCAGGAACAGATCGGCGAACTGAGCCGGCTGCTCAACGGCCTGGCCTACAGCATGCTGACCTTCGCCGAGGACCACCCGGGCGCCGCGGATCCGGCTGGTCTCGTCGACCGGATGCTGCGGACGGTCCTGGGCTAGCTTCGCACCGCCCGATTTACCGCCGAGACCACCGCGCGCAGCGACGCCGTTGTGATCGAGGTCGCAATGCCGACGCCCCAGACGGTCTGGCCGTTCACCGACGCCTCGACGTAGGCCGCGGCCTGCGCCTCTTCGCCCGCTGACATCGCGTGCTCGGAGTAGTCGAGCACGCTGACCTCGAAGCCGACACCGGACAGCGCGTCGACGAACGCCGCCAAGGGTCCGTTGCCGGTGCCGGTGATGTCGGTTTCGTCGCCGTTGATCTTGACGGTCGCCGTGATGGTGTCGGATCCGCCGTCCACCTCGGCCGCGTCCACCCGCTGCCGCATGCGCTCCAGCGGGCGTACCGGCGCCAGGTACTCGTCGGCGAAGGCATCCCACATCTCCTTGGGCGAGACCTCGCCACCCTCCCCGTCGGTGATCTTCTGGATCACCTGGGAGAACTCGATCTGCAGGCGTCGCGGCAGCACCAGCCCGTGGTCGGCCTTCATGATGTAGGCCACGCCGCCCTTGCCGGACTGCGAGTTCACCCGAATCACGGCCTCGTAGGTGCGTCCGACGTCCTTCGGGTCGATCGGCAGGTACGGAACTTGCCAAAGGATTTCATCAACGTCAGAGCCGACGTCGTCCGCATCGACCTTCATCTGGTCGAGGCCCTTGTTGATGGCGTCCTGGTGACTGCCCGAGAACGCGGTATACACCAGGTCGCCGCCGTACGGGTGCCGTTCGTGGACGGGCA
>JAOPWF010000290.1 GCA_025965815.1 Mycobacterium sp. | reverse complement strand
GAACAGTTGCTCCTCGGAGCTCTTGGAGGCCAGGTCGACCCCGGAGCGCTGCAGGCTCACCGCCGCGCCGCCGAAGATGGCGAACCAGATCAGGCTGACCAGGCTGGGGATCAGGATGACCCCGGTGACGAACTGCTTGATGGTGCGGCCCCGGCTGATCCGGGCGATGAACATGCCGACGAACGGCGTCCAGGAGATCCACCAGGCCCAGTAGAAGACCGTCCAGCCGGACAGCCAGGTCTCCATCGCGTCGCCGCCGCTGGCCCCGGTGCGGGCCGCCATCTGCGCGAGGTGGCCGAAGTAGTCACCGATCGCGGTGGGCAGCAGGTTCAGGATCAGGATGGTCGGGCCGGCCACGAAGACGAACAGCGCGAGCACCCCGGCCAGCACCATGTTGATGTTGGACAGCCACTGGATCCCCCTGTCCACCCCCGACACCGCCGAGACGATGAACGCACAGGTCAGAATCGCGATGATCGCCACGAGAATCGCGTTGCCGGTTTCCCCGAAGCCGGCGACGATGTGCAGTCCGCTGCGGATCTGCAGCGCACCGAGCCCGAGTGAGGCGGCCGAGCCGAACAGCGTGGCGAAGATCGCCAGCATGTCGATCAACTTGCCCCACGGGCCGTTGGCGCGGGCGCCGAGCAGCGGCTCGAATGCGGAGCTGATCAGCTGCATGCGGCCCTTGCGGTAGACGCCGTAAGCGATGGCGAGTCCGACGACCGCGTAGATCGCCCACGGATGCAGGCTCCAGTGGAAAAGCGTTGTTGCCATGGCGGTCTGCACCGCTGACGCGTTGCCGGGCGTGCCCGTGCCCGGGGGCGGGGTGACGAAGTGCGACAGCGGCTCGCTTACCCCGAAGAACATCAGGCCGATGCCCATGCCGACGCTGAACATCATCGCGATCCATGACACGGTGTGGAACTCCGGCTCCTCGTCGTCGCGCCCCAGCGGGATATTGCCGAACCGTCCCAGCGCCAGCCACAGCACGAAGACGACGAATCCAGAAGCGGTCGTCACGAACAGCCAACCGACGTTGTTCATCGTCCAGGTCAGCGCGTCACCGGATACCTTCGCCAACGAACTGGTGCTCAGGAAACCCCACAGCAGGAACCCGATGGCGAAGGCGGCGGTGACGCCGAATACGACCCAGTCGACTCCCCTGCGGCGGGTGTACGCGGCCTCGTCAATCGGCACATCGAGAGCCGGGTGGGGGATGATGCCGCCGGACGGCGATCTGAATACCGCTCTGCCGGTCTTCTTGGTCTTCTCGGTCTTATCGCTTTTCGAAGTCGTCATCAGGATCATCGGCGTAGCAACGCCGCCCCTTCGTTCATGAGTTCACTGCCCAGCCATTCGACCGCTAAGTGATACCCCCGTCGACACGAGCGACACGCACTAGGAGGCGGCTTCCATCAACTCATCGAGGGATTCGCGCAGCAGCGTCGGCAGCACGTCCACGTCGCTCATCGCGTCGCGATCGGCGTTGATGCCGAAGTAGAGCATGCCGTTGTAGGACGTCACACCGATGGCGAGGATCTGGTTGTTCAGCAGCGGGGGCACCGCGTAGGTCTCGAGCAACTTGGTGCCGGCGACGTACATCTGCGACTGCGCGCCGGGCACGTTGGTGATGAGCAGGTTGAACAGCCGCGCCGAGAAGGTGGTCGCCACCCGCGTGCCCATGGCGTGCAGCGTGGGTGGGGCGAAACCGGACAACGTGACGATGGTTCTGGCGTCGACCAGGCTGGCCGCGGTGGGGTGCGACTCGGTGGCGTGCGCGATCTGAGACAGCCGCACCACGGCGTTACCCTCCCCGACCGGCAGGTCGACGAGGAAGGGTGACACCTCGTTGATCGCCTGCCCCGGTCCCGACGAGTCGAGTTCGGCGTCGGGGTAGACCGACATCGGCGCCATCGCCCGGACCGTCGTGGTCGGCGCGACGGGCTCACCGCGGGAGAGCAGCCAGTTGCGCAGTGCGCCCGCGACCACCGCCAGCACCACGTCGTTGACGTCGCAGTCGTAACGGGCCCGTAGGTGCCGGTAGTCCTCGAGGCGTCCGCTGGCCACGGTGAACCGCCGGTTGCGTGACACGGTGGCGTTCAGCGGGCTGCTGGGTGCGGTGCCGCGGGCCACGGTGCGGGCCACATCGGCCAGCCGGCGGCCCACCTCGACGAGCTGGCCGGAGTTGGTGGCCACCTCGGTGACGGCGGAGCGGACCGCCTGCAGTTGCATGCCGGGACGCGCCACCCAGTCGCCGACGGCGCCGAGCAGCAGCTGGGCGTTGCCGGGCTCGCGGGCCGGAATCCAGATGTCCTCGCCGAAGGCGGGCGGCCGTTGGGTGCGGTCCGCGATCACGTGCCCGATCTCCAGCGCCGTCATGCCGTTGACCAGCGCCTGGTGCGACTTGGTGTAGATCGCGACCCGGTTCTTGGCCAGCCCCTCGACGAGGTACATCTCCCACAGCGGCCGGGACTTGTCCAGGGGCCGCGAGCCCAGCCGGGCCACCAGGTCGTGCAGCTGGGCGTCACTCCCCGGTGACGGCAGTGCGGAACGCCGGATGTGGTAGGTGATGTCGAAATCGCGGTCGTCGATCCACACCGGCCGGGCCAGGCCCAGCGTCACCTCCCTGACCTTCTGCCGGTAACGCGGTATCTGTGGCAGCCGCTGCTCGACAGTGGCGAGCAGGGTCTCGTAGCTCAGCCCCGCCCGCGGCTTGCGCAGGATCGACAGTGAGCCGACGTACATCGGGGTGGAGGTGTTCTCCAGGTGATAGAACGACGCGTCAGATGCGGACAAGCGGGTCACCATCGACGCGCCACCCTCCCCTCCGTCGAAAACCACCCCTCCACAACCCCCGTCACGGTAGCTGCCGATTATGGGACCGCGCATCACGGGTACGTCCGTCCCGCGAACTGTGGGATCATTGACGGGTCTCGTCTGCTCCTCTCCAGCAGACACGTTCGTTTGCGGGTCGCACCCGCACAGACCGCTGGAGAGCAGACCATTGTCTTCTGAAAACGCGTCCCCTCAGATCGCGTCGCTTCGCCCGAGTGGCCAGCCGCCCTTCACCGAGCCGGTGATCGATTACGAGCCGCCCCCGGAGCCGCTGGGCCGACGACATCGCGCGACGATCGGTGTCCGGCCGTGTCCGCCGCCGTCGGCCGCGACGCTGCACCGGTCGACCAACCGCCGGCCCCGGACCACCGGGCACGTCAACCCCGCCGTACCGGTGGCGGACACGCCGGCGCCGCGCCCCGCCGCGGTGTTCGCCGACGCGGTACTGCGCCGGGTGCTCGAGGTGATCGACCGCAGGCGGCCGGTGGCCCAGCTGCGGCCGCTGATGGCGGCGGGGCTGGTGGACATGGTCGTGTCGATGACCCGTCCGCCTGCGTCGACCGAGGCGGCGGCCGTGCTGCGGCGGGTGCGGGTCCGCGCGGCGGGTGAGGACGGCCCCGAACCCACCGCCGGCGAGGTGTTCGCGACCTATACGCGCGGGCCGCGGGTCCGGGCGATCGCCGGACGTGTCGAACTGCGGCTGGTCACCGGCCGCCATCGGTGGCAGCTGGTCGCGCTGCAGATCGGATGAGAGGTGAGGCTCAGGCTTTGCGCGCCGACTTCGGCGGCTTGGACTCCCGGGCCTGGCGTCGCGCCGCTTCGCGCCGTTCCCGCCGGGTGCCTCCGCCCGCTGCCGCCGGGGCCCCCTGCTGGCCGTCGCCGTCGCGGCGTTGAACCTCGGCGTTGCCGTCCTCCGACGGCCCGGTGTAGGTCAGCGCGGGCGATCCCTCGTCGTCCTGGCCGTTGATTCCCTTGGCCCGCAACGCCCGTGGTGCCGAGTCGTCCGCGGCGTGTCGCGGCGGGTGGCTGCCCGCACGTTCCGCGGTGGCCGTGGTCGCACCGCCACGCTCCTGTGCCTTGGTTGCTGCGGCGGCGGCGAACTCGGCCAGCCCCTGCGGTTCGGCCACCGGCGCCACCGCGGGTGCCGGTGCGGCTTCCACCGTCACGTTGAACAGGAAGCCGACCGACTCTTCCTTGAGCCCGTCCAGCATGCCGGCGAACATGTCGTAGCCCTCGCGCTGGTACTCGACCAACGGATCGCGCTGCGCCATCGCCCGCAGACCGATGCCCTCCTTGAGGTAGTACATATCGTAGAGGTGCTCGCGCCACTTGCGGTCGATGACGTTGAGCAGCACGTTGCGCTCCAGCTGCCGCATCGCCCCTTCGCCGGCGATCTCCGCGAGTTCGGCTTCCCGCGCGCTGTAGGCGCGCTCGGCGTCCTCGACCAACGCGTCGAGCAGTTCCTCGCGGGTCAGGTCGTCGATATCGGAGTTCTCGTCGGTGCCGGCCAGCGAGTGGTAGTCGATGCCGACTGGATAGAGCGTCTTGAGCGCCGTCCACAGCGCTTCAAGGTCCCAGTCCTCGGCATAGCCCTCGGCCGTCGCGCCGTTGACGTAGGCGGTGATGACGTCGACGAGCATGTCATGCGCCTGCTGCTGCAGGTTCTCGCCTTCCAGGATCCGGCGACGCTCGGCGTAGATGACCTTGCGCTGCTGGTTCATCACCTCGTCGTATTTGAGGACGTTCTTTCTGACCTCGAAG
>JAOPWF010000251.1 GCA_025965815.1 Mycobacterium sp. | reverse complement strand
CACATCTTGGCGCTCATTGCCGTGGGAAATTGCGCTGTTTCTGACGTCCACTGTTGTCGCTGAATCCATGACCGTCCGCGGTCTGGTGTCGGTAGTGGCTGTGTAATAGCCCGACACTGATCCATCGCCTTTCCGTTGCGACGGGGCTCTCCGCCTGATAGCCGCCCTCCCGCAAATGAAAGGTCGACAATGCTCAAGAACCTCAAACCCACCCTGCGGTGGCCTGGTGCTGTGCGCACAGGCGGTCATCGTGGGCGCCAGGCCGCCGCTCTTGCCCTGACTGCGACGGTGCTCGCGGCCTGCGGTGGTGGCGGCTCCAGCGATGTCGCCGGTGGGGGCGGCGGGTCGGGTGCCGACACCACGCTCACGCTCGTGGCCTATGCGGTGCCCGAACCGGGGTGGAGCAAGATCATCCCGGGTTTCGCGGCGACCGAACAGGGTAAAGGCGTGGGGGTGACCACGTCCTACGGCGCATCGGGCGACCAGTCGCGTGCGGTGGTCGACGGGAAGCCGGCCGACATCGTCAACTTCTCCGTCGAGCCGGATGTCACTCGCCTGGTCAAGGCCGGCAAGGTGTCGAAGGACTGGAACGCCGACGCCACCAAGGGCATCCCGTTCGGTTCGGTGGTGACTCTGGTTGTGCGCAAAGGCAATCCGAAGAACATCAAGAGCTGGGACGACCTGCTGCAGCCCGGTGTGGAGGTCATCAGCCCCAGCCCGCTGAGCTCGGGATCGGCCAAATGGAACCTGCTGGCGCCGTACGCCGCCAAGAGCAACGGCGGCCAAGACCCGCAGGCCGGACTGGACTTCGTGAACAAGCTGGTCACCGACCACATCAAACTGCGCCCAGGGTCGGGTCGTGAAGCGACCGACGTCTTCGTCCAGGGCAGCGGCGACGTGCTGATCAGCTATGAGAACGAGGCGATCAACACCGAACGGCAGGGCAAGCCGGTGGAGCACATCACACCGCCACAGACCTTCAAGATCGAGAATCCGGTCGCCGTCGTCAGCACCAGCGCTCACCTTGACAAGGCCAATGCCTTCAAGAACTACCTCTACACCGCGGAGGCGCAGAAGCTGTGGGCACAGGCGGGGTTCCGGCCCGTCGATCCGGCGGTCGCTGCCGAGTTCGCCACCGATTTCCCGACGCCGCAGAAGCTGTGGTCGATCGCGGATCTCGGCGGCTGGAATGCGGTGGATCCACAGTTGTTCGATAAGGACAACGGCACCATCACGAAGATCTACAAGCAGGCAACTGGATGACAGCTGCGATCGATCCCAACCCCGAGGCAACCCCGCCCGACCTCGATGACGAGGGCGGGTCCTCGGGGTTGCTGACCGGCCGCCGGGGTGGGGCGTCGCTGCGAGTGGGTGTCGCGTCGATCTGGCTCAGCGTCATCGTCCTGCTGCCGCTGGCCGCGATCGTGTGGCAGTCCGCCGGCGGCGGTTGGCAAGCGTTTCAGTCGGCGATCACATCGAACGCCGCAATCGATTCGTTCCGGGTCACGCTGACGATTTCGTTTGGTGTTGCCGTGGTGAACGTGGTCTTCGGTCTGCTGGTGGCCTGGGTGTTGGTGCGCGACGACTTCCCGGGTAAACGGCTCGTCGATGCGGTAATCGACCTGCCGTTCGCGCTGCCCACGATCGTCGCGAGCCTGGTGATGCTGGCTCTTTATGGGCCGAACAGCCCGATCGGCATCCACCTGCAGCACACGCAGTGGGGCGTCGGCATCGCCCTACTGTTCGTCACCCTGCCGTTCGTGGTGCGCTCGGTGCAGCCGGTGCTACTGGAACTGGACCGCGAAACGGAGCAGGCCGCCGCCTCGCTGGGCGCCAACAACCGGCTCATCTTCACCAAAGTCATCCTGCCCGCGCTGACCCCGGCACTGCTGTCCGGCGCCGGACTGGCATTCTCGCGTGCCATCGGCGAATTCGGCTCGGTCGTGCTCATCGGCGGTGCGGTGCCCGGTGAGACCGAAGTGTCCTCGCAGTGGATCAGGACGCTGATCGAGAACGACGACCGAACCGGTGCGGCCGCGATTTCCATCGTGTTGCTGGCGATGTCGTTCATCGTGCTGTTCATTCTGCGCACCATCGGTTCGCGCGCGGCCAAGCGCGAGGAGATGGCCCGGTGACACTTTCGCCGCTGGTGCGCTATCTCACCCGCTACCTGGCGTTGGGCTATCTGCTTGTGCTGCTGATTGTTCCGGTGGCGCTGATCCTGTGGCGCACGTTTACGCCCGGTGTCGGCGAGTTCATCACATCCATCGGTACTCCGGCGGCGATTTCGGCGCTGGAGTTGTCACTGCTCGTGGTGGCGATCGTGGTACCGCTGAACGTCATCTTCGGTGTCCCGACCGCGCTGGTACTGGCGCGCAACAAGTTTCGCGGCAAGGGCCTGCTGCAGGCGGTCATCGACCTGCCGTTCGCGGTGTCTCCGGTGGTCGTCGGCGTCGCATTGATCGTGCTCTGGGGCTCCGGTGGCGCGCTCGGATTCATCGAGAACGAGTTCGGATTCAAGATCATCTTCGGTCTGCCGGGCATTGTGCTCGCCAGCATTTTCGTCACCCTGCCGTTCGTGATCCGCGAAGTCGAACCGGTACTGCACGAGCTGGGTACCGACCAGGAGGAGGCGGCGGCGACACTGGGATCGAGCTGGTGGCAGACCTTCTGGCGGATCACCCTCCCGTCGATCCGGTGGGGTCTGATGTACGGCGTGGTGTTGACGGTGGCGCGGACGCTGGGTGAGTACGGCGCCGTGATCATGGTGTCGTCGAACCTGCCCGGCACCTCGCAGACGTTGACGTTGCTGGTCTCTGACCGTCACAACCGTGGTGCTGAGTACGGCGCGTACGCCGTCTCGACGTTGCTGATGGCGGTCGCCGTGATTGTGCTCGTCGTGCAGGTGGTACTCGACGCCCGGCGCGCCCGGACGGCAAAATAGGTACGCAAGGAGACTGGTGAACATGACCGACGCGATCACAGTGCGTGGCGCCAATAAGCGCTACGGCGACTTCGTCGCGCTCGACAACATCGACTTCGTGGTGCCCTCGGGTTCACTGACCGCGTTGCTCGGCCCCAGCGGCTCGGGCAAGTCGACGCTGTTGCGGGCCATCGCCGGCCTGGACGAGCCCGACACCGGCACCATCACCATCGACGGCCACGACGTCACGAAAGTGCCGCCGCAGCGCCGCGGCATCGGATTCGTCTTTCAGCACTACGCGGCGTTCAAGCACCTCACGGTGCGCGACAACGTCGCGTTCGGGCTGAAGATCCGCAAGCGACCGAAGACCGAAATCAAGGAGAAGGTCGACAACCTGCTGGAAGTGGTCGGGCTCAGCGGCTTTCAAACCCGCTACCCGAACCAGCTGTCCGGCGGACAGCGCCAGCGGATGGCTCTCGCCCGCGCGCTCGCGGTAGACCCGCAGGTGCTGCTGCTCGACGAGCCCTTCGGTGCGCTGGACGCCAAGGTGCGTCAGGATCTGCGCGCATGGCTGCGGCGGCTGCACGACGAGGTGCATGTCACCACGGTGCTCGTCACCCACGACCAGGCCGAGGCACTCGACGTGGCCGACCGGATCGCGGTCCTCAACAAGGGGCGCATCGAGCAGGTCGGCTCGCCAACCGAGGTCTACGACAGCCCCGCAAATAGTTTCGTGATGTCATTCCTGGGTGCGGTGTCCTCGTTGAACGGGATTCTGGTGCGGCCGCACGACATTCGCGTCGGTCGCAATCCCGACATGGCGATCGCCGCCGACGACGGCACGGCGGAATCCACTGGTGTCATCAAGGCCACCATCGACCGGGTTGTCTACCTGGGCTTCGAAGTTCGTGTCGAGTTGACCAGCGCGCCCACCGGAGCACCGTTCACCGCCCAGATCACCAGGGGAGACGCGGAGGCGCTGGGGTTGCGCGACGGGGACACCGTCTATGTGCGCGCGACGCGGGTTCCGCCCATCCCGTGGGAGACCCATGTGCCGAAATCCGATCCGGCCGACGAAGACCAGGCGTCGCTGACGTCTGCCTGAGACTCAGGCCGCTGCACGCGCGGCCACGGCGGCGTCGTAGCGATCCAGGACCGTCTCGGCGACCAGTCGGTGCGCACCCAGCGGCTGGGCCATCGGAATGGCCTCGTCGCGGGCGTAGGCGGCGACTCGGTCGGTGATGCGTCCCGGGGCCAGGAACCACGGCGCGATCACAAGTCGGGTGGCCCCGCCGGAGCGCAGTCGAACCGCCGCCTCGGCCACCGTCGGCTTCGCCGGGTTGAAGGGTCCGGTCGCGAACGCCATTGCCGCACCGGCCCATCGGGTGCCCGCCGCGACCGCCGAGGCCACGGTCGCCGTCTGCGCGTTCGCGGCGTTGTCGGAGGAGCCCACCGCCACCAACAGGACTCCGAGGTCGCCGTCGAGTCGCGACACGCCAAGCCCGGTCAGCCGCTCGCGCAGCACCCGCAGCAGCCGTGCATCCTCGCCGAGCACGTCGGCCCGCTCGACAGGCAGCCCGCGCTGCCGGACGCCGGAGTCGGCGATCATGCCGGGGATGTCCACGCGGGCGTGGTATGCGTTGGCAAGCAGCAGTGGGGTGACCACCGCACCGCCGCTGCGGTCATCGGCCACGCCGGACAGCACGTCACGCACATTCGGCGACGTCTGTTCGCAGAACGCCACCCGCACGTCGAGACGGGGCCGCAGCCGGCGAATCCGGCCGGCGACGGCTTGTGTGATCGCCGGCGAGCGAGGGTCGGCGCTGCCGTGTGCGGTCAGCACCAGGGTGCTCATGGGCGTCCGATCACTGTCACGAGACGTGCAGCCCGCATTCCGTCTTGGACAGCCCCTGCCAGCGTCCGCTGCGAGGGTCGGCGCCGTCGACGGGCTTCGCCGTGCACGGGGCACATCCGATGGACGGATAGCCTTCGTAGACAAGGGGATTGACCAGGACACCGTGTTGGTCGATGTAGTCCTGCATGTCCTGGTCGGACCATGCCGCCAACGGGTTGATCTTCACCAGCCCGAACGCCTCGTCGAAGGTGATCAGCGGCGCGTTGGCCCGGGTGGGGGCTTCGACCCGGCGGATTCCGGTCACCCAGGCGGAGTAGCCGCGCAGCGCCCTGCCCAGCGGCTCCACCTTGCGCATCCGGCAGCACTCGTTGGGCTGGCGGGCGAACAGATCCTTGCCGTGCAGCTCGTCCTGCTCCGGCACCGTGTGCTCGGGGGTCACGTTGACCACGTTGACGTCGTAGACGGCCTCGACCGCGTCCCGGGTGCCGATCGTCTCGACGAAGTGGTACCCGGTGTCCAGGAAGAGGATGTCGACCCCGGGCCGGACTTTCGCGGCGAGGTCGACCAGTACCGCGTCCTGCATATTGGACGCCACCACGTAATTGCCGGCGAAGTTCTCGTCGGTCCAACGCAGCAGGTCGAGCGCGTTCGCGCCGTCCAACTCCGCGACGCCACGCTCCGCCAGGGCCCGCAGGTCCGTCTCAGTCGTCAAGATGCTCACTTTAGGTCCGCCTCGTCTGCTCGTAATGCCCACTTCGCGAACCGCTCGCCGTGCTCTCGTTGTTTCACGAAGTTGCGGACAACCCGCTCGATGTAGTCGCCGAGCTCGTCGCTGGTGACCTTGTGCTGCCGCAATTTGCGCCCGAAACCGCTGTCCAGGCCGAGGCTGCCGCCCAGATGAACCTGGAATCCCTCGGTGTGGCCGCCCTCGCCGTCCTCGACGATCTGGCCCTTGAACCCGATGTCGGCGATCTGGATGCGCGCGCACGAGTTCGGGCAGCCGTTGATGTTGATCGTGATCGGCACGTCGAGCTGGGCGTTGATGTCATCGAGCCGTCGCTCCAGCTCCGGCACCAGCACCTGGGAGCGCTTGCGGGTCTCGGCGAACGACAGCTTGCAGAACTCGATGCCGGTGCAGGCCATCAGGTTCTTGCGCCAGTGCGACGGCCGCGACGGCAGACCCAGCGCGTCCAGGCCGGCGACCAACTCGTCCAGCTTGTCGTCGGCGACATCGAGGACGATGAGCTTCTGATACGGGGTGAACCGAATCCGGTCAGAGCCCGCCTTTTCGGCCAGGTCGGCGACCTTGGACAGGATCGTGCCCGACACCCGCCCGGCGATCGGCGCGACACCGACCGCGTTCAGCCCGTTCTTCAGCCGCTGCACGCCAACGTGGTCGATCGGATGCAGCACCGGCTCGGGCGCGGGCCCGTCGACGAGCGGCCGCTTCAGGTACTCGGTCTCGAGAACTTCCCTAAATTTCTCAATGCCCCAGTCCTTGATCAGGAACTTCAGCCTGGCCTTGGACCGCAGCCGCCGGTAGCCGTAGTCCCGGAACGCCGACACGACGGCTTCCCAGACGTCGGGCACCTCGTCCAGGGGCACCCACGCGCCGAGCCGCTGGCCCAGCATCGGGTTGGTGGACAGGCCGCCGCCCACCCACAGGTCCAGGCCGGGGCCGTGCTCCGGGTGCTCGACGCCGATGAACGACACGTCGTTGACCTCGTGGACCACGTCCTGCTGGCCGGAGATCGCGGTCTTGAACTTGCGGGGCAGGTTGGAGTACTCGGGCTTGCCGATGTAGCGGCGCACGATCTCGTCGATCGCGGGTGTGGCATCGATCACCTCGTCGACCGATTCTCCGGCCAGCGGGGAGCCCAGCACCACTCGGGGGCAGTCACCGCACGCCTCGGTGGTCTGCAGCCCGACCGCGTCGAGCCGCCGCCAGATCTCCGGCATGTTCTCGACTTCGATCCAGTGGTACTGCAGGTTCTCGCGGTCGGAGATGTCGGCGGTGTCGCGGGCGAAGTCCGTCGAGATCTGGCCCAGCGTGCGCAGCGATGCGACGGACAGTGCGCCGCCGTCGCAGCGCACCCGCAGCATGAAGTACTTGGCCTCGAGGACGTCGATGTTCTCGTCGCCCGTCCACGTGCCGTCGTAGCCCTCCTCGCGTTGGGTGTAGAGGCCCCACCAGCGGAAACGGCCACGCAGGTCACCCTTGTCGATGCTGTCGAAGCCGGCTTTCGAGTAGATGTCCTCGATGCGGGCCCGCACATTGAGCGGGTTGTCGTCCTTCTTGGACTGCTCGTTGGCGTTCAGCGGTTCGCGATAGCCGAGCGCCCATTGGCCCTCGCCGCGGCGCTTGGGGGGCTTCGTCGGCTTTGTCTGCTCTGTCATGGGGGAGACGCTCCTTGGGAAGGGCTGGCGTCTGGACCGCGCACAATTACCGGGGGCTGTCCGGCGGCGCAGATCCGGCGGCCAGCTGAAGTACAGGTGGGCAGGTCTACGACATCAAGGCAGACAGCAACAGCTGCAAACGCGCTTGAAATCGACATGCCGCCGAGCCACCAGCGAGACGCGGTTATCGGAGCTGCGAGCGGCGGTCACGGGCCCAATTCTGCCACGGATGCCGCCATGGTCACCTACCGGGTCAAATTTGGGATCACGGTGAGCGGAAAGGGGCTGCCCGGCCCGTCTGGGAGGCTGGAGACATGACGGTCCGCGCTTCGCCGGCCAGCCTCCCCGGTCTGGTCGCAACCCCCGGTCGGCCGTTCGGCATCTATGTCCATGTGCCGTTCTGCGCCACCCGATGCGGATACTGCGACTTCAACACCTACACCCCCGCCGAGCTGGGCGGCGCGAACCCCGACGGTTGGCTCGCGGCACTGCGCGTCGAGTTGGGCATGGCGGCTGCCCGGCTCGGCTCGCCACCCCCGGTGTCAACGGTTTTCGTCGGCGGCGGCACCCCGTCGTTGCTCGGCGGCGACGGACTGGCCGCGGTGCTCGACGCCGTGCGGGAAAACTTCGTGCTGGGTCCGGGCGCCGAGGTTACGACCGAGGCCAACCCGGAGTCCACGTCGCCGGAGTTGTTCGCGCGGCTGCGCTCGGCCGGATTCACGCGGGTGTCGCTGGGCATGCAGTCGGTGGCTCCCCAGGTGCTGGCCGTGCTCGACCGGGTGCATTCGCCGGGTCGCGCGCCCGAGGCGGCCCGCGAGGCCGTCGCCGCAGGGTTCGACCACGTCAACATCGATCTCATCTACGGAACGCCGGGGGAGTCCGACGACGACCTTCGGCGCTCCATCGACGCGGCCGTCGGGGCGGGTGTCGATCACGTATCGGCCTACGCGCTGATCGTCGAGGACGGCACCGCGTTGGGACGGCGGGTGCGGCGCGGCGAGATCGCGCCGCCCGACGATGACGTCGTCGCTCACCGGTACGAGCTGCTCGACGAGCGCCTCGGTGCCGCGGGCTTCGACTGGTATGAGGTCTCCAACTGGAGCAGGCCTGGGGGCGAGTGTCGGCACAACCTCGGCTACTGGGACGGCGGTGAATGGTGGGGCGCCGGGCCCGGTGCACACGGATTCGTCGGGCCCACCCGATGGTGGAATGTCAAGCACCCCAGCGCCTACGCGGAGTTGCTCGGCGACGCAACCCTACCGGTATCGGGTTTCGAAGTGCTGGACGCCGACGACGCGCACACCGAGGACGTGATGCTGCGGGTGCGGCTGCGAAGCGGGCTGGCGCTGGAAGAGCAGACCGGCGACGAGCGGGTGCGCGCAGAGCAACTGGTGACCGACGGTCTGCTGGTGCACGACGGCGACCGGCTGGTGCTCACCGACCGTGGGCGCCTGCTGGCCGACGCCGTGGTGCGAACGCTGCTGAGTTAACCGTAGGTCGGAAGTTCAACGAGCCACTGGCTGCGCTGTTTTCTGAAGTCTTCCTCAGCAGTCTCTCAGCCAGCGGATGCGATGCTCTCGCCGGCGCGGCTCAAACGGCGAGCCGCCACGATTCTGCGACCTGTTACGTCTCGTGCGGTGGCCTGTGCTTTAGCGACGCCGAACATCATCGACAGCTAGGGAGATCATGAAGGTTATCGGTCGGATGCTGATCGCGATGGTGGCTGCTGTGGCGGCCCTGTTCGTGAGCACTGGCACTTCTCATGCTGGGTTGGACAACGAGCTTTCTCTGGTGGACGGCAAGGACCGGACCCTGACGATTCAGCAGTGGGACACGTTCCTCAATGGGGTCTTTCCGCTGGACCGCAACCGGTT
>JAOPWF010000249.1 GCA_025965815.1 Mycobacterium sp. | reverse complement strand
CGGCGGCGCCGCTGACTCGGATTGTTTGCTTGATCCGAAGCAGGATGCCAACGCCCCAGGCGCCACCACCCCGAACGCGAGCGCCGTCAGTGCCCGCCGCCGATTGATCGGCGGTAGGGGGTTGGCTGAGCTCACGGGTACCAAAGATACGGGCGAGGGGCCCCGGGTGCTAAATCCGCCAGCTAGAGGCCACACCCGACCAGTACCGGCTCGGGTGTGAGATTGATCTCGAACGCGGCCCGCACGCCGTCGCGGATGGTGCGGGCAAGTGCGACGACATCCGCCGCGGTAGCGCCGCCGCGGTTGGTCAACGCCAGGGCGTGTTTGGTGGACAACCGGGCCGCCGCGCCTGGGCCGGGGAACCCTTTGCCGAAGCCGGCCCGCTCGACCAGCCAGCCCGCCGCCAGCTTCACCCCGTCGGCCGCGGGGTAGTGGGGCACCTCACTGCCGAACCGGGCGGCCAGCCGCTCGAACTCGTCGGGGGTGACCACCGGATTGGTGAAGAAGGACCCGACGCTCCAGGTGTCGTGGTCGCCGTCGTCGAGCACCATGCCCTTGCGGGCCCGCAGGCCCAGCACCGCCTTCCGGACCTGGGCGGAGTCGGCTCGCGATCCCGGCTCGGCGCCCAGCGCGGTGGTCAGTTCGCCGTAGCGCAGGGGCGCACTGCGACCGGACGGGTCGAGGAGAAACTCCACCTCGAGCACCACCGCGGCGTCCGAGTGTTTGAGAACGCTGGTCCGGTAACCGAAGCGCAGTTCAGCGGCCGGCACCCAGGAGACCTGCCCGCTGCGACGGTCCAGTAGCCGTACCCGGCTCATGGTGTCGGCCACCTCGGCGCCGTACGCGCCGACGTTCTGCACCGGCGTCGCCCCCGCCGAACCGGGGATGCCGGACAGGCACTCCAGCCCGCCCAGGCCGTGCGCCAGAGCGGTGCGTACTACGTCATCCCAGACCGCGCCCGCCTCGGCACGCAGGATGTCGCGGGAGACGGTGACGCCCGCATTGGCCAGTCGCACCACGGTCAGATCCGCCAGGTCGTCGGCGAGCACCACATTGGAGCCACCGGCCAGCACCAGCGGCGGCTCATCGCGCAGTGCCCACAGCACTTCGACGACCTGCTCAGTGGTGTCGCAGGTGATCATCCGTCGCGCCGTCGGACCGACGCGCAACGTGGTGAACGGGGCCAGCGGCACCGCCTCGGTCACCGCCGCCCCACCGAGCGAACCGGAATCATTTCCCGTGTCGCTACGCTCGCCCCCGCAAGCGGGAGGTACCCCCAGCCCTCCGTGGTCCACGGGCCGTAACGGTAGCCTCGCCAGCTATGCCGCGTTCATTCGACATGGGTGCCGACTATCCGGGCACCGTCGAACAGGTCCATCGGGCATTCAGCGAGGAGGCGTACTGGCTGGCGCGGCTGGACGATTCCGGCGCCGACGCGGCGACCTTGGACGCGATGAACGTCGGCGCGGACGGAAGCATCCAGGTCACCACGACGCAGGTACTGCGCCGCGACCGGCTTCCCGGCCTCGTCACCCAGTTCCACAAGGGCGACCTGAAGATCGTCCGCGAGGAGAAATGGAGTCCCATCACCGATGGCGCGGCGACCGCAACGGTGACCGGATCGATCCCCGGCGCACCGGTGACCCTCTCCGGCAACGGGAAACTGGCGCCGGCCGGCGGCGGCTCGCGGCTGGATTTCCTGGCCACCGTCGAGGTCCGCATCCCGCTCGTTGGCGGCAAGATCGAAAGCTTCATCGGCAGCCAGCTCGCCGAGCTGCTGATCGCAGAACAGCGTTTCACCACGGTGTGGGTCACGGAAAACATTTGACGCGCAGGTAACGTCGTACACCATGAGTCGTCGTCTCGACTACAAGATCGCCTTCGACGCCCCGGTCGAGAAGATCTACCAGGACTTCACCAGTCGCGAGTACTGGGACACCCTGATGGACGCCTACCGCTGGCTCACCCCGCTCTCGGAGATCACCTACTTCAAGTCCGACGAGAACGGCGTCGACATCGTCTTCAGGCAGAACCTGCCGCGGATGTACCTGCCGGCGATCGCCCGGACCGTGATGCCGGTCGACATGATCATCACCCGCGAGCAGCACTTCGACCCGTTCGACACCGCCACAAACTCCGCGCAGGGCACCTACGACGCGTCCGTCCCGCACGGCCCTGGCCATTTCGGCGGCAAGTACTTCCTCACCGAGAGCGGTACCGGCAGCCAGCTGCGGCTGTCGAGCACCTGCAAGGTGTACATCCCAATGATCGGCGGCAAGATTGAAGAGCTGATCCTGCACAACATCACCCAGTTGTTCGACGCCGAAGAGGCGTTCATGGCCGACTGGATCTCCAAGCATCACTAGACCTACGCCCAATGTCGCCGCCGGGGCGGCTCCGGCGGCTCCGGTCGGACAACCCACGCGGGGTACCACCGGACACAATCGCCTCCGTCGCAGCGACCGGTGGCTGGTGCATCAGCCGGCGGTGCGCGCGGCGCTGCAGGCGGCCGAGGACCCGCTCGTCGTCGATCTCGGCTACGGCGCGCTACCGGTGACCACGCTCGAGTTGGCCGGTCGACTGCGGCCGCTGCGCCCCGACGTCCGCGTCGTCGGCCTGGAGATCGAGCCCGAGCGGGTGGTGCCCCCGCGCGACGGCGTCGAGTTCGCACTCGGCGGATTCGAGCTGGCCGGTCTGCGGCCGGTGCTGGTGCGGGCCTTCAACGTGCTGCGCCAGTATCCGGTCGAGGCGGTACCCGAGGCCTGGTCGACGATGCGAACCCGGCTGGCACCGGGCGGTCTGATCGTAGACGGCACCTGCGACGAGCTCGGCCGGCGCTGCTGCTGGGTGCTGCTGGACGCCGACGGACCGGTGAGCCTGAGCCTGGCCTGTGACCTGTTCGCCATCGACCGCCCGTCCGACCTGGCCGAACGCCTGCCCAAGGTGCTGATCCACCACAACGTCCCCGGGCAGCCGGTACACACGCTGCTGGCCGCCGCCGATCACGCGTGGGCGGCCGCCGCCGGTTACGGCGTGTTCGGCCCGCGGATCCGCTGGCGGGCCATGCTGGCCGGCCTTAGGGATAGTGGATTCGCCGTCGAGCCGCAGCGCCGCCGGGTGCGCGACGGCGTGCTGACGGTGCCGTGGACCTCCGTCGCGCCCGTCTAGGCTGGCGGACATGCGGATTGCCCTAGCGCAGGTCCAGAGCGGCACCGACCCGGTCGCGAACCTGGAGACGGTGGCCGACTACGCGACGTCCGCCGCCGCCGAAGGGGCACAGCTGGTGGTGTTCCCCGAGGCGACAATGTGCCGGTTCGGGGTGTCGCTGCGCGAGGTGGCGGAGCCGCTGGACGGCCCGTGGGCGCAGCGGGTGCAGGCCATCGCCGCGCAGGCCGGCATCGTCGTGGTGGCCGGGATGTTCAGTCCAAGCGGCGACGGCCGCGTCACCAACACGCTCATCGCCACCGGCCCCGGCGTGCACGCGTACTACCAGAAGATCCACCTCTACGACGCCTTCGGATTCACCGAGTCACGAAGCGTCGCGCCGGGCCGCGAACCCGTCGTGATCGACGTCGGTGGCGTCGGTGTCGGCCTGACCACCTGCTACGACGTTCGCTTCCCCGAGCTCTACACCGAACTGGCCCGGCGCGGCGCCCAGCTCATCACCGTCAGCGCGTCCTGGGGCTCGGGCCCCGGAAAGCTCGAACAGTGGACGGTGCTGGCCCGCGCCCGGGCACTGGACTCCACCAGCTACGTGGCCGCGGCCGGTCAGGCCTACCCCGGCGACGAGGTGGCAAAGACCAACGCGCCCACCGGCGTTGGCGGGAGCCTGGTCGCCTCGCCCACCGGCGAGGTGCTGGCATCAGCGGACGCCGGCCCCCAGCTGCTGGTGTGCGATATCGACCTGGACGCCGTCGCCGCGGCCCGTGACACGATCGCGGTACTGCGGAACCGCTCAGAGTTCGCACATATTGATAAGGCAGAATCGCGCGGGTGACAGATCCCTGGGCACGCCCACCCGGCCAGGTTCCGCCCGATCAGCCCACCACGCAGTTCCCCCAGCAGGGTCGACGGACGCAGCACATCCCGACGCAGGGCCGTCCCGTGGACGGGGCGACGCAGCAGATCCCGCAGGCGCCCCCGCAGTCGTATCCGGGCGGGCCGCCGTCCGACCAGCCACCGGCAAAGGGGTCCAAACTGCGCCGCTTCTTCAGGGATCCGCTGTCGATCGTCCTGATCGTCGTCATCGTGGTCGCGTTGGTCATCGCCGGCCTGCTGGGCGGCGAGTTGTACGCCCGCCACCGCGCCAACACCGTGATCGCAAGCGTGGTCAGCTGCGTGGTTCAGGACAAGGCCAGTGCGTCATTCGGTGTGGTGCCCCCGTTCTTGTGGCAGCACTCGACGGGTCACTACACCAACATCTCGATCGAGACCGCAGGCAACCAGATCCGTGAAGCCAAGGGCATGAAGGTGAACCTGCAGATCGACGATGTCCGCCTGCAGGACACCGCCAACTCGGGCGGCACCGTCGGCTCGCTGGCGGCCACCATCTCGTGGACATCGGCCGGCATTCAGCAGACGGTGCAGTCCGCGATCCCACTGCTCGGCAGCGTGATCAGCGGCGTGACCACCAATCCGAACGACGGCACAATCCAGCTCGAGGGCCCGCTGGGCAGCGTCACCGCCAAGCCGCAGGTCGTCGACAACGGGCTGTCACTGCAGGTGGTCAGCGTCAGCGGGCTCGGCTTCACGCTGCCCAGGGAGATCGTGCAGCCCGCTCTGGACGCGTTCACCTCGCAGTTGACCAAGAGCTACCCGATGGGCATCCACGCCGACGACGTTCAGGTCACCAAGGACGGCGTTGTCAGCCACTTCTCGACCCAGAACGCGTCGATTCCGAAGGGCGGCCAGGACCCCTGTTTCACGAACCTCTGAGCCGGGCTAACTGAGCCCGTCCAGGACGGCGCGCGTCCCGGACAGGCCGAGGCGGGTGGCGCCGGCGTCGAGCATCGCGACGGCGTCGCCTGCGGTGCGAATGCCGCCGCTGGCCTTCACACCGAGCCGGCCATCGACGGTGGCGGCCATCAGTTCGACGGCGGCCACCGAGGCGCCTCCGCTGGGGTGAAGGCCCGTCGAGGTCTTCACGAAGTCCGCTCCGGCGTCCTTGGCCGCCCGGCATGCGGAGATCAGTACGGACTCCCCGCCAAGCGCCAGCAGCGCCGCGGACTCGACGATGACCTTCAGCGTGACCCCGGGCACCGCGCGCCGCACGACTGCGATGTCGGCGCGGACGGCGTCGAAGTCGCCCGCCAGCGCCGCCCCGATGTCGATCACCATGTCGATCTCGCCCGCGCCCGCGCCCGCGGCCAGCGCCGACTCCTCGGCTTTGACCGTAGACAGATGCTTGCCGGACGGGAATCCGGCGACGGCGGCGACAACGAGTCCGTCGGGTGCGCTCGACGCGGCGATCGGCACCATCGACGGGGACACGCACACCGCGAACACGCCCAGCTCAGCAGCCTCGGCCACCACGGCGGCGACGCCGGCGGGGGTGGCTTCGGGTTTCAGCAACGTGTGGTCGACGAGTGCGGCCACTTCGTCGCGGGACCGCACTAAAACGGCTCTTCGCTGCCGCCGGGGTTGCAGCCGGACGCGATCATCTCGCTGTCGTCGACCTCCGGACGCCACGGCTCGAGATTCCAGCTGGTCTTGCCCGGCTGGGCGAATTCGGCGAGCTGCCAGTGGCAGATGAACTGCGCGCGCATGCCGGGGATATCGGCGTCGGGTGACTGGGTGAGCACCTCGGTCCACGCCTCGGCCGCGGCGGCTCCGGTACCGAGCTGACCGGCCGCGGTGCGGGCGGACTCGGTCGGGTA
>JAOPWF010000225.1 GCA_025965815.1 Mycobacterium sp. | reverse complement strand
CTCGCCGCGCCGCGGGCCGAGAGCGGCTTCGGCGACATCCGCGACCCGCACATGCAGATCTTCGGCAACATCCGGATGGGCGGCTTACGGCTGACCGAGCTGGCCGAGCGCGCCCAACTGAGCCTGGCCGCGACCTCTGAGCTGGTCAACGACCTGGCGGACCTCGGTTACCTGGAGCGCAGGCCCGACCCCGCCGACGGCCGGGCCAAGATCATCGACCTCACCGATCGCGGCCGGGCGCTGCTTGCCGTTGCCGGCGAACGGGTTGTCGACATCGAGGCCCGATGGTCGGCCGCGGTGGGTCCCAAAGCCTTCAGCCAGATGTGCGACACCATGCAGACGCTGCTGGACGAGCTCGACCCGAGTCAGGCCCGGATCTGACATGGCAAAGATAGCTTGGACCCTGGACGCTTCGGGCGGTGAGCTGCTCGTTCACACCGGGGTCACCGGCCGGGCAGCGAAACTCGGCCACCGCCTGACCATCGCGATGAACTCGTGGGGCGCGACGGTGTCATCGGTCGTCGGCGAGCCGACGGCGGTGGACGTGACGGTCGAGGTGGATTCGCTCGAGGTGCTGCGGGGCGACGGTGGGCTCAAGCCTCTATCCGGCACGGAGAAGGCGGTGGCGCGCTCGAACGCGCTGAAGTCGCTCGGCACCAACCGGTTCCCCCGGATCCACTTCCGGGCGGAGGACGTCGAGAAGACCGGCGACGGGTACCGCCTCACAGGGACGCTGGACATCCACGGCATGGCGCGCAAGCGCGTAATCGACCTCGCTGTGGAGGATCTCGGCGCCTCGTGGCGACTGTCCGGCAGTGCCGTCGTGCGCCAGTCGGAGTTCGGCGTCAAGCCCTACTCGCTGATGATGGGCTCGATGAAGGTCGTCGACGAGGTGACGGTGTCTTTCAACTTCAGCCAGGCGAAGGACCACTGATTCATCGGGACCGAACCCGGGCGGGGCGGGGGCTTTCAGTCCGACCCTGATGACCTTCGTGCTGGACAGTCCCTGATCCTTCAACTGGATGACTCCCTCGGCGTCGCTGCCACCGGGTTTGGCCGCGCCTTCGAGCAACTCACCAACGAAGCGCACCACGGTAGGCAGTGCGGTGTTGGTCAACACCTTGAACGCAGGCAACCGCCGCAATGAAACAGCGCCAGCGGCGGCTCGATCAGGCCAACTCCCACGGCGACCGCGCGCCCGCCGAAATATCCCACCGACCGCGGGACGTCCACCTCGACACTGCCTACCTCGACCTCAAGGACATTGCCCGGCGGGAATGGAGAAGCGCGGTCTGATCCGCAGGGAAGCCGGTGATGCCCGCTATCCGGTAATCGCGCTGACCGAAGCGGGCAGGAAGACGATCCAGGCCTGCGCCCCGGCCGACGCCGCCCGCGTCCGCCAACTCTTCGTCGACGTCTTCGGACCCAACGACTCGCCATCTTGCGCGAAGCCGCCGACGACGTGGTCGCCGCGATCGGAGAACGCGAAAAGGCCGAGCAGCCAACCGAAGTCGCCGGCAACTGAGCGGATTCTGACACTGCACGGATAGTGCCTTATCCGTGCAGGTGGACTTTGTCTGCGCCACCCGGCATCCCGCCCGATGGCACCGATACCTGCTGGCAGGAAGCGCCGATGGGTGTCAGCGGTGACGACACAGGTGCGCTTGTTGCGCAATTGTTGAATGAGTCCCGATTAGGCCCCGCCATCGAAGGAGCGCCGTCCGGAGTGCATCACAACGACTACCGCCCAGCGTCAGGGCAACGTTCAGATCAGCACCTCGCAGCGGAAGATCCCAAGGCCGCCGTTGTGCGTTCGCTCTACGACGGGCACGCCGCCCCGTTATGGCGCTATGCCCTGCGGCTGACCGGCGACCAGGCGCGCGCCGAGGATGTGGTCCAGGAGACACTCCTACGCGCGTGGCAACACCCCGAGGTCGTCGACGACGGCGAACGATCGGCACGAGCGTGGCTGTTCACCGTCGCCCGCAACATGATCATCGACGAGCGCCGCACTGCCCGGTTCCGCAACGAAGTGAGCTCGCTGGACAGCGTGGGTTTTCCCGAGCCGTCCACCCCTGACCAGGTCAACGCGGCACTGGACCGGCTCCTGCTGGGCGAAGCACTGATTCAGCTGTCCGCCGAACACCGCGCCGTCATTCACATCTCCTACTACCAGGGACGGACCACAGCGCAGATCGCGGACGATCTCGAGATTGCCGAGGGCACAGTGAAATCGAGGCTGCACTACGCCGTACGGGCGCTACGACTCACACTGCAGGAAATGGGGGTGACGCGGTGACGCGCTCGCCCGACGGCTCAACTCCCCCAGCCATCGCTTCGCCAACACACCCAGTCGATTTCGACGCGGGCGGTAACGGCGAGGCCGTTGGTTCCCACACACGTCCGCGAGGGCAGGCGATCGGGGAACCACCGCGCGTATGCGACGTTGAAGTCCGCGTAGTCGGCCCAGTCGTCGAGGTACGCCCTTACCTGGACGACGTCCGCCAACCGCCCGCCACACAGTTCGGTGACCCGCAGCAGGTTGCGCAGCACCTGATCGGTCTGGGTGGCGACGTCGTCGCCGACGACAGCGCCGGAGGTGTCGGTGGGCATCTGGCCGGTGACGTAGAGCGTCGGGCCCGCAGCCGTGGCGTGGGCGAACGGCGCCACCGCCGGCGGGACGCCGTCAGCGGGGGTGAAGGTGAACGCGCGGATCCCATCGGTGCTCATGCGGACAGACCCGGCCATTGCGGGAAACACCGCTTGTCGATGCGGCCGTGGACGCCCTGACGCTGGTCAACGACCTGGGTGACCGTGAAATCCACCGCGACGGACATGAATGTGTAGGCGTCCGGGCGCGACAGACTGAACTTCCGCTGCAGGATGGCGAGTGTGCGCAGCGTGGCCGCCTTCATCGCTTCGTCGAGGGTGTCGCCGAACCCGTGTACGAGCAGTTCGGTCGACGTCTCCAGGACCGGCACCTTGAACACAAGGTCGCGCCGGATCGCCAGTCGCAGAAGGCCGTTCAGCGAGGACTCCAGCGCGGTGCCGCTGACCTCACCGTCGCCCTGAGAGACGTGCGGATCGCCGACGGACAACAACGCGCCGGGTACCTGCACCGGGTAGTACATCCGGCCGCCGGCGCCGATGCGCGAGTTGTCGACATTGCCTCCGTGATCGCCGGGTGGCACCGAGGAGACCCGCTCGGCAGCGGCGGGCGCGACGCCCATGGTGCCGAAGTGCGGTCGGAGCGGTACAACGACGCCGGGCAGTGCCGGCTCGCGCTGCCCGGCGTCCGGCACCACGACGGTCCCGGGCTGGTCGGCCAGGGGTGTCGTGGTCCAGTCGTAGGCGAACATCGCGCGGCCGAGCATGGCTCGCACGTCGAGCTCATAGATGGTGACGCGTTCGACCGGGATCTCTGCGTACAGATGGCCCCAGTGCGCCGCCAGGTTCGAGCCGTAGGGAACGCGCGGGGTGGCGTCGAGGATGTCGACCTGCAGGACGTCGCCCGGGCGGGCACCTGCGACGGCGATGGGACCCGTGAGTAGGTGGGGCCCGGGACCACGGTCGTCGACTCGATCGAAGATGTCGGTGATGCCGGCGTCCATCAGCAGGTCGGGCGCATCGCCGGCGTGATGCGTGAGTGTCTCGATGGCGACGAGATCTCCCGACGCGACGGTGAGCGTTGGTGCCAGCCGCGGGTCGAAGTAGCCCCAGTGCACCGTCGATGGGGTGGCCGGGAGGTGGTGGACGGTCACCCGGCGATCATGCCAGCCGGGCGCCGATCCCGTTGGTTGCGATGTCGTGGCTGGACACTCCCCTCGCCGGAGGGTGCACAGTGACAGCATGTCAACTGAGTCCATGTTCCTGACAAGCCCGGAGACCGAGTTCGCCGGTAAACGTGCGTTGATCACCGGCGGCACCCGGGGTATCGGCCGTGGGATAGCGAACCGCCTGTTGGCCGGCGGCGCCTCGGTGGCCGTCGCAGCCCGGAGCGTTCCCGACGACGCCGGCGGGTTGGTCGTCATCGAGGCCGACGTCAGCACCGCCGACGGTGTGACGTCTCTCGGGCGGCAGGCCCTGGAGCGGCTCGGCGGCATCGACTTTGTCGTACACAACGTTGGTGGCTCCACCCAGTCACCGGGCGGGTCAACGACCGTCACCGATGACGAGTGGCAGCACGCCTTCGACAGCAACCTGTTCACCGCCGTGCGGCTGGACCGGGTGCTGGTTCCGCAGATGCTCGAGCAAGGTTCCGGCGGCATCGTGCACATCACCTCGATCCAGCGCCGCACACCGCTACCGGCTTCGCTACCGTACGCGGCCGCCAAGGCCGCTCTGGCCAACTACAGCAAGGCGTTGGCAAACGAACTGGCGCCCAACGGGATTCGGGTCAACGCCGTGGCACCCGGATACATCGAAACCGAAGCGGCCCACCGGATGGCGGTGGAGACCGCGGAGTTGGACGACACAGACGTCGCAACCGCCAGGCGCAAAATCATGGACTCCATCGGCGGGATCCCCCTCGGTCATCCCGGGCGGCCGCAGGACATCGGGGAACTCGTCGCATTCCTGCTATCCGAGCGCGCCGCTTACCTCGTCGGCGCTGAATTCGTCGCGGATGGTGGAAGCATCCGAACCGTCTGACCGCGAGCGCGGCCTAGTCGACAATGGCGTCCGCCATCAGGGTCTGCGTCACGGCCTGCAGCGGCGGCGACTCGAGTGACAACAACTGAATGAGTCCGATGAACAGCTGGTCGTTCTCCGGGTAGACCCAGAACCAGGTACCCGCGGCCCCGTCCCGGGCCGACGCCCACCGGTATGCCCGCCGCTTCCGGATCGTAGAAGACCACGCCATTGAAGCCGAAACCAAAGCCGGGCCGGATGTGCTGGTGTCCGGCGCCGAAGCCGCCGTTGATGATCTCGTCCGGAAGATGATTGCTCATCTGGACCCGCGAGGTGCATGCTGGGCCAATGCGGCGGAACAGCCGCAGTGAGCTGGTTTCGCAGGAGCCGGAATGCCGACTGTCATCCCCGGGCTGAGGGTGCAGTAGCCGTGCGAATTCTGCTCCTGTGCTCAGCCTTCAACGGCCTCACCCAGCGCGTGTGGGAGGAGCTGCGCTGGCGTGAGCACGATGTCGTGGTCGAGCTCTACGGCGATCCCGACGACGTCGTGGCCGCCGCCGACGCCGTTGCGCCCAATCTTGTCCTATGCCCATACCTGAAAGAGAGAGTGCCGGAGCGCGTTTGGCGCAACTGGCGGACGGTGATCATCCACCCCGGACCCGTCGGCGACCAGGGCCCGTCATCGCTTGACCGGGCGATCCTGGACCGGGAGCCGGTCTGGGGGGTGACGGCCCTGCAGGCGGTCGAGGAACTCGACGCCGGTCCCATCTGGGCCCACCGGGTGTTCCCGATGCCCGCCCACGCGCCCCGCAAATCCGCTCTCTACCGCGGCCCCGTCACCGCGGCCGCCGTCGCCTGCGCGTTGGAGGTTGTCGAGCACGCCGGTGACCCAGCCTTCCGGCCCACTCCGCTCGATCAGTGCGCTCGCCCCGTCCCGGGCACCCGCAAGCGTCCCCTTCTCAAGCAGGCCGATCGCCAGTTCGACTGGCAACTCGGCGCGGCCGACATCGTGCGGCGGATCCGCGCCGCCGACGGTTTCCCTGGAATCCGCACCGTTCTGCGGGGTCACGAGGTCAGCGTGTTCGACGCGCAACCTGGGGCCGGCGTAGGACCACCGGGCGACATCATTGGCCGACACCGGGGCCACCAATTGGTCGCGGCCGGACAGGGCGCAGTATGGATTGGCCAGCTCAGACGCATCAGCGGAATCAAGCTGCCCGCCACCGCGGTACTACCCGTCGACGATGTACCGGACGTTCCGACCGGACCACGCGACGTCCACTACCGGCGGCACGATGAGGTCGGCGAAGTGACCTTCGGCTTCTACAACGGCGCCGCAGGCGTAGACCAATGCCGGCGGCTCGAAGCGGCTCTGCGGTACGCCGCAAAGCAAGACACCCGCGTCCTGGTGCTGCAGTCCGGCCCCGACGTGTTCTGCAACGGCATCCATCTCGGCGAGATCGAGGCTGCCGTCGATCCTGCCGGCGCGGCATGGGACAACATCCAAGCCATCAACGGGGTCTGCCGGGCCCTCATCGAGGTTCAGGACCAGCTCACGGTCGCCAGCTACAGCGGATCGGCCGGGGCCGGTGGCGTCATGCTTGCGCTGGGCGCCGACGTGGTGGCCGGGCGGTCCGGCGTCATGCTCAACCCGTACTACGACATGGGGTTGCGCGGGTCGGAGCTGCACACGCTGACCATGCCTCAGCGCGTGGGCTCCGAGGTTGCCGCCACCCTGCTGGCGGCCAAGCTGCCGATCAGCACCGACCGCGCCGCCCATATCGGGCTGGTCGACCTGGTCGGCCCCCACGATCCCGTCGAATACGGCAGCTGGCTGCAGAGGGTCGCGCGCCGCTACACCGAGCCTGCCTCCTGGCGCGTCATCGACTTCCGCGCCCCGGCTCAGCAGCCGCTGCGCCACTACGAGTCGTACGAACTCGCGGAGATGGCCCACGACCTGTACTGCGACCGAAGTGGATTCGCCAGCGCACGAACCGATTTCGTCCACAAGAATCAAGGTCGGCGGCGCAGCCGTCAGGAGCTCAGCGTCGGCGACCGCAGTGCCAGGGATGCGTACGACGCCACCGTGGCCCGAGCCAGGACGCTGACCGGTTCGCCGGCATTACCCGAGAATGGCCGCGGCCTAGGGATTGTCGACGGCGACGAGCCAGTGTCCGTCGGGCTGCCGGCGTAACCCATCGGCGGTACCACCGGACAGCTGCAGCGGCTGACCGCCTTGGCACCACACCGGGCTGGGCCACCACGGTGGCGGTGACCGAAAACGGGCTGGCGTACGCCATGTATGCCCCATTTCTGCTGGACAAGCC
>JAOPWF010000025.1 GCA_025965815.1 Mycobacterium sp. | reverse complement strand
GACGTTCTCCACCAGAATCTCGAGGTCGTGCTGCCGCTGCCCCCGGCTCAGAGACGGGTGCACCTCAGATGTTTCGGCGTCGACGAGCCACGCCTGCAGCGACTGACCGTCGCGGGAGAACAGCGTGTTCGCCAGCGAGCAGTCACCCCAGAAGACGCCGTGGCGATGCAGGTCCACCAACAGGCCGGCCATCGCATCCAACAAGCGCGCCCGGTGCTTGGGCTGGTCGGGCGGCAAGCGCATGAACAGGCGGCGGTACTGCCAGGACCCCTCGAGATAGCGAGTGACCAGAATCGCGGTGTCGAATTCGGGTTGCAGGACCAGACCGGCCGGGCGCACCGCGGGAAGACCCAATTCCTCGAGCCGGCGCAGGACTTCGTATTCCTTGATGGCGATCCGCGGGGGCAACTCCTTGACTGCCCAGAGCTGATCGTCGGCCTCTACGAACTTCACCAGGTGGCGGCTGGGGCCCACGGCGATATCGCGGAGCGGAACGTCAGGGACGATCCATTCCGACAAAGGTCTGTCCCACGGTAGGGCGAGAAGACCCGGAGATGGTGCACGGAGCCGGAACTCCGGCGCGCGCATGTCAGCCGATGCGCTCGCCGGTTTCCGGGTGGAACAGGTGCACCACCCCGTCGGCCTGCTTGCGCAACCGGACGGTGTCGGCGAGCCTGGCCGGCGATCGCGGTAGCGACCGAGCCACCAGCGTCAACCCGGGGCCGGCGTGCGTGTACAGGTAGGCCTCGCTGCCGAGATCCTCGACCAGGTCGACGACCACCTCGATGCCACCGGAATCGGAGAGCTCTAGTTGCTCGGGGCGGATCCCGACGGTGACCTCCTTGAGGCCCGCATCGTGCAACTGTGCCAACTGATCACGTTCCAACTCGAGCGTCGAGTTTTCGCCGACCCGGACACCGTCGCTGGTGATCGGGAGCGTCATGAGGTTCATCGCGGGTGACCCGATGAACCCGGCCACAAAGGCATTCGCCGGACGGTCGTAAAGGTCCGACGGCGTGTCGAACTGCTGCAGCTTTCCGTTGCGCAGCACTGCGACCCGGTCACCCATCGTCATCGCCTCCACCTGATCGTGGGTGACGTAGACGGTGGTGGTGCCGAGCCTGCGCTGCAGTGCGGCGATCTCCGTACGGGTCTGCACCCGCAGCTTTGCGTCCAGGTTGCTCAAAGGCTCGTCCATGCAGAACACCTGCGGCTCGCGCACGATCGCCCGGCCCATCGCCACCCGCTGGCGCTGGCCGCCGGAGAGCTTGGCCGGCTTGCGGTCCAGGAACTCGGTCAGGTCGAGCATCTTGGCGGCCTCCTCCACCTTCTTACGACGCTCGTCAGTCGATACCCCGCGCAGCTTCAGCGCGAAGCCCATGTTCTCGGCCACGGTCTTGTTGGGGTACAGCGCGTAGTTCTGGAACACCATCGCGATGTCGCGGTCCTTTGACGGCACCCCGACCATGTCCTTGCCGCCGATCTCGATGCTGCCTTCGTCGATGTCCTCGAGGCCGGCCAGCATGCGCAGGGCCGTGCTCTTGCCCGACCCGGACGGGCCGACCAGGACGACGAACTCGCCGTCGTCGATGTCGAGGCTGAGCGAGTCGACCGCCAGCTTGTCCGAGCTCTCGTAGATGCAGGAGGCGTCACGGTAGTTGATTGTGGCCATTGTGTTTACCTTTCAGGGCTTTTCGGAAGTTGGGGTTGACGAGTTATTTGATGGCGCCGAAGGACAGGCCGCGGACCAGCTTGTTCTGGGCGATCCAGCCTGCGAGAACCACTGGCAGCGCGGCCATCGTCGCCGCCGCGCACAGCTTGGCCCAGTACAACCCCTCACCGGCGATGAATCCGACCAGGAACACCGGCATGGTCTGCGCCTGGACAGCGGTGAGGTTGACCGCGAAGAAGAACTCGTTCCAGGCGAATATCACGCAGATCAACGCGGTGGCCGCGATGCCCGGCGACACCAGCGGCAGAATGACTTCCCGCACGGCGCGCCATGTGCTGGCGCCGTCGAGGCTGGCGGCCTCCAGCAGCTCGCCGGGTACCTCGAGGAAGAATGACCGCATCATCCATACCGCGATGGGTAGGTTCATCGAGGTGTAGAGGATGATCAGCGCCCAGATATTGTCCAGCAGGCCGATGTTGGAGACGATGACGTACAGCGGGATGATCGCCGCGACCACCGGCAGCATCTTGGTGCTCATGAAGAAGAACAGGGCGTCCTGCGTCTTGCGGACCGGCCGCAGCGACAGCGCGAACGCCGCCGGAACGCCGAGCGCCAGCACCAGGATGGTCGACACCGTCGTGGCGAAAAGGGAATTCAGCAGGCCGGTGCCAACGCCCTGGTCGAACACCGCCTTGAATTCGTCCAGTGTCGGCACGAAGAAGAACTTCGGTGTTGGGGTGTAGGCGTCGACCTCCTGCTTGAACGCGGTCAGCACCATCCAGAACACCGGGAAGAAGAACCCGAGGCCGGCGATCCAGGCCACCACGCCCCACGGATCGAATTTGCGGTGCTTGCGCTTGGGCTTCTGAACCGGGGCGGCCGCGTCCGTCGGGGCATTCGTGGTTGCGGGAGTAGTGGTACTCATCAGGCGGCCTATTCCTTGCCG
>JAOPWF010000223.1 GCA_025965815.1 Mycobacterium sp. | reverse complement strand
CGCCCGTGGCTCGGAGCCGACGCCTGTCGCGCGAGGTCGGCGGCGTATCGATCTGCTCCCCTATGCGCTCGTCACGCCGCTCGCCGTGTTCATCGTGGCGCTGGCGTTGATCCCGGCGGCGCTGACGATCATCCAATCCTTCTACCGGGTGCAGGAACTCAATCCGCCCACTGCGTTCAACGGGCTGGACAACTTCCGCGCGCTGTTCAGCGACACGGCGGTTCGGGCGAGCATGAGCAACACGGCCGTGTACGTCGTGATCGGTGTGGGCCTTTCCACGCTGCTGGGCATCGCGATGGCGGTCACGCTGCAACAGCGCTTCGCAGGCCGATCCATCCTCATCGCGGTGCTCATCCTGCCGTGGGCGCTCCCCGGAGTGGTCGAGGGCATCGTGTGGACCGGTATCTGGGACAGCAACACGGGCCTGCTGAACAGCGTGCTGACCTCCGTCCACCTGACGTCTCACTACCAGGTGTTCCTAGGCCAGCATCACCTGCTGACCATCTTCGCCATCGAACTGGTTCAGGTCTGGCAGATCACGCCGCTGTCGGCGTTGCTGGTGCTGGCGGCCTTGCAGAACATTCCCGCAGAGCTGTACGAGGCCGCCAACCTCGACGGGTGCTCGCCCTGGGCGGCGTTCAGCCGCATCACGTTGCCCTTGGCTCGGCCCGGGATCGCGATCGCGATGGTGCAGGCGTTGATCGCCACCCTGAACGTCTTCGACCAGCCCTACGTCCTCAACGGCGCGGCATCGGCGGGTGCGTCGGTCACGATGCAGACCTATTTCATCAGCTTTCAGAACCTCGACTTCGGCGAGGGATACGCCCTCTCGCTGCTCATCACCGTCGCCACTCTGATCATCTCACTCGGTGTCGTGAAGCTGGTCTACCGACAAGTGGAGTTCTGATGCGTCGAAGAAGACCGTGGGGCCGGCGCCTCGGCATCCTTTTCATTCTCCTGTGGTCGCTGGTTCCGCTGTACTGGGCGCTCAACACCAGTCTGCAGACCGACGCCGAGATCACGTCGAAGCCGGCGCACTATGTACCTCCGACGCCGACCCTGCGCAACTACCACTCGTTGCTCATCGGCGCGAATGACATACCCGATGCCATCCGCCGCTCGACGGTGAACATCTTCATCGAGTGCGGTGCCGCCACCGTCATCACCGTCGTGCTGTCCGCGTTCGCGGCCTACGCGTTCGCGCGCATGAGGTTCCGCGGAAGGGGAATCCTCCTCTACACGGTGCTTGCGACCATGGCGTTTCCCGCCTACACGACGTTGATTCCGCTGTACCGGATCTTGAGCATGTTCGGGCTGGTGAACACCTACACCGGCATCGTGCTGGTCTACGTGTCTGGATTCCTGCCGTTGGCGACCTGGATCCTGTACAGCTATATGTCCAGCCTCCCGATCGCCATCGAGGAGGCCGGCCAGGTCGACGGGGCCAGCCGCATGCAGATCCTGTGGCGCATCGTCCTGCCGTTGGCCCGCCCAGGGATCATCTCCACAGCCATCATCACCTTCCTCTTCGCCTGGGCGCAGTTCCTGTTCCCGCTGGTCTTGTCCAGCGACCTGTCGACCCAGCCGCTCACGGTCGTCATCGCCGCGCTGCAAGGACGCCACGTCGTACCATTCGGGCTACTTAGTTCGGCGGGCGTGTTCGCAATAGCGATACCGGCAGTGATCGCCGTCACCCTGAACCGCTACATCGTCAACGGCCTGCTCAGCGGCAGCGTCAAATGAATGGGGCGGGACCATCGCCGCCGGCCCCGGCCGGCGCCCTCGCTAACCCATCCGAAGAAACAGCCCGAACAGAGAGACCAATCGCCGTGACCGACATCGCAAGACCCCTCAGCTTCGGACGCATCACCTCAGAGGAGATAGCCAGCCAGCCGGAGTGCTGGGCGCGGGCGCAGGAGCAGGGCGCGTCCCGGCCGGCCGGACTTCCCGGCTCCGGTGAGCGCGTGCTGGTTCTCGGCTGCGGCACCTCCTACTACGTCGCGGCCGCCTACGCGTGGCTGCGCGAACAGGGCGGTCACGGCGTCACGGACGCCATTATCGCCTCGGAGCTGCCGCATGTGCTGCGCGCCTACGACCGAGTGATAGCTATCAGCCGGTCGGGCACGACGACCGAGGTAATTCAGGCGCTGCGCACCCTGCCCGCGGACCTGCCGGCCACCGCGATTCTCGGCGAGCTCGGCACCCCGGTCGGCGAGTCGGCAACGGATATCGTCGATCTCTCCTACGCCGACGAGCGCAGTGTCGTGCAGACCCGCTTTCCCACCACCTTGCTGACCTTGCTGCGCACCCACCTCGGCGCCGCCGCGTCGGATGTCGCCGACCTGATCGACCAGGCTCGCGTGGCCGTCGAGGCCCCCGTGTCGGTGCCGGCGCCGCGCCAACTCGTCGTCTTGGGAACCGGCTGGGCAGCCCCGCTGGCGCAGGAGGGAGCGTTGAAGTGCCGCGAATCCGCCGGGATGTGGGCCGAGGCGTACGCCGGCGGTGAGTACCGGCACGGCCCGATCAGCGTCGCCGGGCCCGGCACGCTGGTGTGGGCGCTGACGCCCTTGACTCGCGTGCAGACCGAGGCGATTCAGGCCACGGGCGCAGCGGTGCGCCAGGGTTCGCTGGACCCGCAGGCTGAACTGGTCTCACTCCAGAAGCATGCGGTGGCCTGGGCGGTAGCGACGGGCCGAGACGCGGATCTGCCCGTCCACTTGTCCCGCTCCGTCGTGACCTTGTGAGCGGCCGACTCGCCCGCGCCGGCCGTTGGTCATGACCGCAATGTTCGGGCCTTCCGACAAACCGGACCACCCGGATCATGACCAAGCAGCTGTTCTGACTTTCTGGCAGCGGGGTGCAGTGGTACAAAGGCGTGGTGATCATCGATGCCAGCCCGGATAAGCAACCCGCCGATCCCTTCTCCGACCTCGATGTCTACGTCGGCCTGCCACGGGTCGGAGGGCTGTGGCTGTCGCCGGACGGCCGTCGACTCGTCGTGGGAGTGGCGACGCCCGATCGCAAGAAGACCCGCTACACCACGGCGTTGTGGGAGGTCGACCCGGACGGGGCAC
>JAOPWF010000214.1 GCA_025965815.1 Mycobacterium sp. | reverse complement strand
AGCTTGGCCGCGCACGCCACCACCGTAGCCTCGGTCGGGCCGTAGGTGTTCCACACCTCGCGGCCGTCCACGACCAGCCGTTCGGCCAGTTCGGGTGGGCACGCCTCGCCGCCGAAGATCAACAGCCGTACCGCCTCGAGCGCCTCGGCGGGCCACAGCGCGGCCAGCGTCGGCACCGTCGACACCACCGTCACGTCGCGGGCCACCAGCCACGGTCCCAGATCCATTCCGCTGCGGACCAGTGACCGCGGCGCGGGCACCAGGCAGGCGCCGTGCCGCCAGGCCAGCCACATCTCCTCGCAGGACGCGTCGAACGCCACCGACAACCCGGCCAGCACCCGGTCGCCGGGGCCAATGGGGCTGTCCTGCAAGAACATCCGAGCTTCGGCGTCGACGAACGCCGCGGCGCTGCGATGAGTCACCGCGACGCCCTTCGGGGTTCCGGTGGAACCGGAGGTGAAGATGATCCACGCGTCGTCGCGGCTCAGCGGCGCCGCGGCCCGCCATCCGCGCGAGGAGCCGGGCCTGCGGGTCAGGCCCGCCTCGGTGATGACGGCGACCACCTGGGCCTCGCCGAACACCCGCTCGGCCCGCTCGTCGGGGTCATCGGCGTCGACAGGGACATACGCCGCGCCGGTGGCCAGCGTCGACAGGATCGCCACGTACAGCGCGTAACTGCCCGAGGGCATCCGGATGCCGATCCGGTCGCCGCGGCCGATACCCCGGGCCGCCAGCCACGCGACGCTTTCCTCGATGTCGGTGATCAGCTCGCTGTAGGTCAGCTGCACTGCGCCGTCGTCGAGCGCGGGCGCATCCGGGTAGCGGGCGGCGGTGTCGTAGAGGATGTCGATGAGTGTGCGTGGCTCGGGTGCAGACGGCGACAGCAAGTACTGAGGAGGTACCTCCGGCAAAACATCCCCTGCCACAGTAGGAAAATACTAAGCGGCGCTGCGGGCACGGCCGCGCCGAACGCGCCGTGCGATCAGAATTGCGGCGATAACGATCAGCGCGCCGATGACGTACCACTTGTAGCGCTCGAAACCGGCGTATATCTGGACGATGTTCTCGCCGGCTAGGTAACCGAGGGTGGCCCAGGTGCACACCCACAGCACCGCGCCAAGGGCGTTGAACGCCAGGAACTTCAGCCAGTGCATGCCCACCATGCCGGCCAGAATGCCGTTGACCTGCCGCAGCCCCTCGATGAACCGGGCCACTGTGACGACCTTGCCGCCGTGCCGGTTGAAGAAGTCCTCGGCGTGATCGAGGCGCTGCGGGGTCAGGAAGATGTAGCGGCCGAAGCGCTCGATCAGTGGCCGGCCGCCGAAGTGTCCGACGATGAAGCCGATGTTGTCGCCGACGATCGCGCCGAGGACAGCAACGAGGATCACCACGGCGATGTTCATGTGGCCCGCGCCCGCGAACAGCGCCGCGGCGACAAGCATGGTCTCACCGGGCACCGGTACGCCGAAGTCCTCCAGCAGGACGAATCCGCCGACCGCCAGGTAGCCGTAGTGCTCGAGTGCCGGTTGCAGTTCGCCGAAGATGCCGGGCAGTTGGTCAGTCATGTCACCTCGATTCTGCGGCAGCCCAAGGCCGATGTCTCATGGACGCGCCCGACCTGCCACACTGGGGGCGGAGGGGAGTATTCCTTCGCCGCGGTGTCGTCATCACGTCGACCGTCATCGGTTGACCGTGCCGCGGGCCGCTTCGGCGGTGGAAGAGACCTCCGGCGTTTAACCGACGACCGGAGGTTTCTCTGTGCACGTGTCCCAGCTCGAGTGGATCATCACGTTCGGCGTGACGATCGCGGTCCTGCTGTTCGACGTTGTTGTGATCGCCCGCCGGCCCCACGAACCCACGTTCCGCGAATGCGCGATCGCGCTGTCGGTCTATGTCGGACTGGCCGTGATCTTCGGGGGCTGGGTCTGGTACTTCCACGGCAGCCAGTTCGGCGTGGAGTTCTTCGCCGGATGGCTTACCGAATACAGCCTGTCCGTGGACAACCTGTTCATCTTCCTCATCATCATGGCGAGCTTCAGCGTGCCCAAGAAGTATCAGCAGGAAGCGCTGCTGGTCGGCATCGTGCTCGCGCTGATCTTCCGCGGCATCTTCATCGCCCTCGGCGCGGTGGCTATTGAGCAGTTCTCGTGGGTGTTCTACATCTTCGGTGCGTTCCTCGTCTACACCGCCGCGACCCTCGTCCGCGACACCGACCACGACGACGACGCGGACAACTTCGTGGTGCGGTTCGCGCGAAATCACCTGAACTCCACCGACAAGTGGGACGGCCTCAAGCTCTGGCTGAAAGAGGACGGCAAGCGGCTGATGACGCCGATGTTCCTCGTCATCGTGGCGCTGGGCACCACCGACCTGCTGTTCGCCCTTGACTCGATTCCGGCCATCTACGGACTTACTCAAGAGCCCTATCTGGTGTTCACCGCGAACGTGTTCGCGTTGATGGGTCTGCGGCAGCTGTATTTCCTGCTGGGCGATCTGCTCAAGCGGCTGGTCTACCTGTCCCAGGGTCTGGCGTTCATCCTGCTGTTCATCGGCGTGAAGTTGGTGCTTCATGCGCTGCACGAGAACGAGGTGCCGTTCATCAACGGTGGCGAGCACGTCCACGTGCCGGAGATCCCCACCTTGCTGAGCCTCGGGGTCATCGTCGTCACGCTGGTGATCACGACGGTCGCCAGCCTCTACAAGACCCGCGTCCTCGAGAGGGAATGACGGCCGCAGGCCCTGGCGTTTCGTTCGGGGTGAGTACAAGTGGCGACGGGTCCGCGATCCAGGTCTACGTTGGCGGCATGATCGCCAGCCCGGAGACCGAACCACGTGCGCTGCGGATCTTCGTCGCCGACACATCCGGCACCCAGTGGACCGAGGTGACGTCCGGCGCGGAGCCGACGGTCCGGGTCGTCGCGCCGGACCTGCAGGAGGCGCAGCGCCGACGCGCACGGATCAGGTCAGGTCGCGAAGCGGTTTCGGTGATCCTCGATGTCACCGTGCTGGTGGCCGGTGACTTCCGCTCCGCGCGTCGTTGGATGTCCGCGATCGCAGTGGACTCGAGCGCAACGCTCCAGTACGCGGGCACGCTCGACGGTCTGGCCGGTTTGATCGCCGACATCTTCGTGGCCGACGTCGCCGACGGCGTCACGCTCATCCCCGCGTCGGATCAGCAGGATGTGCGCGCGCTCGCCGAAGCGGCGCTGGCCCGTGTCGCCGGCCGGTTGCCGGTGGCACGCGCCGCCTGACCCGCGCTAGGCCTCGATCTCGCCGGCGATCCGTCGCTCGATGCTGGCCCGAGTCGATGCGGGCAGCACGATGAGCCCGTCCAGTTCGGTGCGCGCCTTGGCGTAGGCGCTCTGACGTTCGTCGAGCGTCGCCCCCGAATCCGAGGCCAACCGCAGCAGGCTCTGGCCGCGCGCCAGCCGCTGCTGGTCCACCTGCGAGAAGTCGCTGCGGCGTCTGCGGATCGCCTCGGCCTCGGCAACGTCGAAGGCACTGACGTAGTCATGGACCGCGTCCCGGTACTCCAGTTGCGCGTCGCGCTCACCGACGAGGTCTTCAGCCTTCTCGGGTCGCAGCAGATCCGCCCGCCGTTTCGCCTTGTGGAATGCGATCGTGAGCGGGTCGCGCATGTCGGTCATCAGCGGGAAGTCCAGCAGCTTGGCGATGTCGACCTCGTAGTCCAGCCAGCGGGCGTCGGTCCGGTCGTGCTCGTCGAGGACTTTCGCGATTTCCCGCCGGTAGGTCGCCTCGTTGGTGCGGGTGCGCCCGGAGGCTTCCGCGACAGCGATTTTCGCCTGCTGCTTGATGCGGTAGCGCTCGAGCCGCCGCTCGGCCCGGCGTTCATTGGCCGCCGCGACACCACGCACCGCGCCGCCGATCACACCGCCAAGGGGAAAGATCAACCACCAGAAATTCCCCGCGAAATGAAGCAGAGAGTCCACTAGGCCAGAATGCCATTGGATTGTCGCTCGGCCATGATCCGCCGGACGCGGTCGGCGGCCCGGGTGATTCTGCGCCTGGGCATCATGACGCCGCGTCGCGGACGACGACCGGCCGGCGCCGTCACCGGCGGCAGCTCTCCGGTCGGCAGGGTCAGCGTGGGCAGCAGGAGTCGACTACCAGGACGGGTGGTGTAGGTGTGCCCGGTGGGAGAAGTCCAGACGACGGTGCCGTCAGGCAGTTGCCGGTCGTTCCAGCCATCCACGCCGGACCAGAAAGTCTCGAGCAGGTGGTGGCACTGAATTGCTGAAGAACGTTCTGGGGACCGGTAGGGGTAATGAGTCCGCCTGGGACCTAAGCCTCGCCCGTCTCCGCGGTCCACTGCGCGTACACGTTGCCGAGCGTGAGCGGCCAGAAAGTCGTTGTATGCAACGTGCCGTCGTCGCCGAACGCGTAAATCTCGATGCTGTCGAGGGTCATGGGCTCACCATTAACGGTGCCTGAATTGCGAATAACGGCAGCGGCGGTCGATCCGCACACGTAGAGGAGGACGATGGCCAACTTCCATTCGGCGTTCGCTCTGTCCCACGCCTCAATCTGGACATCCCAACCCCGCTTGAGGGGCGTGCCTACGGGGTCCTCCATGGTGGCTTCGCCTGACACAAAGCGCTTCCAGTGAGCGAGCCACGCTTCCTTTTCGCCGGCGTTCCACAGTTCGACATGCCCTTCGACAGCGGCGCGGATGTCCTCGGCATTGGGTGCTGACATATCGTTTCTCCTGGTGGATTGCTCGTCTGATCGCGGAACCGCCTTCGGGATGTTAACGACGCCGAGCATCGCCAACTTGACAGTTGCTCAATTTGTGCAGCACGGCCTCGCGCTAAAGCGGTCTGAAGTGATGGTGAGTGCGATTTGGCGAAGGACTCTTTACGGATGTCTCCTCGGCGATTGGGGACGTCGATTGCTCCGGGCGGCGTTCATCGGCTTCTCGGCATCCGCGTTCAGCCAGTGGGACATCCTCGTCGCGGCCGATGAGAACATCCGCGGCCTGTCGGCACACGATTGCGTCGGCAAACCGCTGTCCCTACGATATTTGCATGGGGGTGTCCCTAGCCGTCGCAATCGGATTGTCACTAGCGGTCGCAATTGTGATCGCACTAGTGGTTAGGCGTAGACGTCGTGATCGCTACAGCACACCGGCGGCCCGTTACCTGCGTGATGTGCGTGGAATCCAAATGGACACCTACCAACAAGTCAAGGGACCCGGCTACACCCGTCAGGTTGGCAATCCGCCGGGATATGTCGGCGGAACCGGCCCGCCCGTCAGCTTCTGACGTGGTGCGAAACCGCCGCCGGTCCTGCTGGTGCCGTGACATGTCTGTAACGCCAGTGCCGACGGCACAGGCATTTGAGGTGGGTTACAAGTTGTTAATTATGTCTGCTTGGTGCCCACGGGTTGGTGATCGTTAGGCGTCGCGAATGTGGACGAGGAGCTGCAGGTCGAAGTCGATACCCTCAGGCGCTGGCGGAGCTACGTCCTGTGGACCCACGACCGCCGACCGCTTCACTTCAGCAAGAGCGGCGACCGAAACGTGGCGAAGGTCCTGCAGCACGCAGGTGGCTCTGGCTCGACCGCCGTCCATCGAATTGATGCGCTAACATCAGATGCATGCGCACCACGCTGTCATTGGACGATGACGTACTGCTCGCGGTGAAGGAGCGCGCGCGCCGCGAGAACCGCACCGCAGGCGAGGTCCTGTCCGATCTTGCTCGGCAGGCGCTGACGCAACAGCAAAACGCCGATCCGCGTACAGGGCCGGAAAGCTTCTATGGTTTCGAACCCTTCGAACATCGGGGGGCCGCCGTGTCCAACGCTCTCGTCGACCGGCTGCGTGACGAGGAAGCCGTGTGACGCGCGCCCTGCTGGACGTTAATGTCCTTATCGCACTGCTCGACAGCGATCACGTTGACCACGAGCGTGTTCGCCGGTGGGTCGACGCCGAGATCGTCCACGGCTGGGCATCGTGTGCAATAACTCAAAACGGCTTCGTTCGAATCATCAGCCAGCCTCGATATCCCAGCCCGGTGCCACCCGCACAGGCGATCGGCAGGTTGGCACGCGCCGCGGCGACCGAATATCACGAGTACTGGCTATGTTCGGTCAGCCTGCTCGACGACGAGCTTATCGACTACTCGCGGTTGCACGGGCATCGCCAGGTAACCGACGCATATCTACTCGCGCTCGCGACCGCCAATGGCGGCCGGTTCGCGACTCTCGATCAGTCGATTCCCATCAACGCCGTCCGCCACGCAGGCGCGCGTAACCTGACGCTGATCTGATTTCGTCAGGTCGGGCGTCCCGAGAATCGCATCCGCCTCATTCGTAACACATCGGCGTGGGTCGTCGGTCATGTCGGTGGTCGCCAGTACCGTCCAACGCAAGCAAGCATGCACCAGGTCGTTGGGAGGCTGCATGACCGTCACGATCGCCGCCAGCGAGACGTCGACAGCAGACCTGTCCGCCTACCTACCGTTGCTGGCGCGGCTGCGCAATGGCACACGGCCGCAGCCGGATTGGTCCGCGATTGTCGATGACGCCGTCCAGGTCTGGGCACGGCCGGGGTTCGACACCTTCCTCGCGCTACCGCAGCTGCGGTTCGAGCCATTCGACTATCAGCTGCGGGCCGCGCGGACCGTGCTGCGGCGGATGCGCGGTCGGGGCATCTTGGCTGACGAGGTCGGGCTCGGCAAGACGATCGAGGCCGGGTTGGTGCTGTCCGAGCTACGCATGCGCGGGCTCGCCGACCACGTGCTGGTGATCGTTCCGGCGGGACTTGTCGACCAATGGCGCGACGAACTCGAGCGGAAGTTTGGGTTGCCGACCAGGATCGCCCGATCTGGGCCGACACCTGCCCGCGAAACTGGGATGGACCGGCCGGTCACTATCGCGTCGCTCGCCGCCGCTCGCCGCGATCCGCTGCTGGGTAGGCTGACCGACACCAACTGGGACCTGGTGATCTTCGACGAGGCGCACCGGCTCCGCAACCCCCGAAGCGCGTCGGGCAAGCTCGCGCGCAGGCTCGGCGCTCGTTATCTGCTGATGCTGACCGCAACGCCGGTGGAGAACAAGCTGTCGGACCTGTACCAGCTAGTCAGCCTCGTGGCGCCTGGACTGCTCGGCACACCCGCCCAGTTCCGCGCCAAACATGGCGCGGCTTCTCTCGAGTCGAGGCCGCACAACGTCGACGAGCTGCGCGTACGGACCCGAGAGGTGATGGTCAGACATCGCCGCAGCGAGGTTGCCGTGATGCTGCCGCCGCGCCTCGCCGAGACGATCTTGGTGACGCCCGGCATCGACGAGGCCGGCCTATACGCCGACATCGTCCGGCGAGTCAGGGCAGCGGCACCTGGGTCGGGACGCACCCGGTTGGCCCTGCGCGGCCTGACCCGGCTAGCCGGCTCCAGCCCCGGGGCCGCCGCACCGACGCTGGTAAAGCTCGGCTGGAACGACCTCGCGGAACGGGCCCGAGCCATCCGGGAACCGGACAAGGTGGGTGTGCTCGTCGAACTCCTTCGACGCCACGTCAACAGGGACGAGAAGGTGTTGGTGTTCACCGGGTTTCGGCAGACACTGGATGCGCTCGTCGCTGCGGTCGAGCGTGCCGGGCTGTCGTCGGCGTTGTATCACGGCAGCCTCACGCGGACGGAGAAGGAGTTGGCGATCGCGGAGTTCCGCGCCGAAACGCCGATCCTGCTGTCGACCGAGTCGGCGGGTGAGGGTCGCAACCTCCAGTTCTGCCATGTGATGGTGAACTTCGATCTGCCGTGGAACCCGATGCAGATCGAGCAGCGGCTCGGCCGGCTGCACCGGGTCGGGCAGGAACACGACGTGACGCTGACCAACCTGGTCTGCCGGGGCAGCATCGAGCAACAGATCATGCACGTGCTCGAGGCAAAGATCAACCTGTTCGAACTCGTCATCGGTGAACTTGACATGATCCTCGGCCAGGTCGATGACGACTTCGATTTCGAGAACGAGGTTTTCGATGCGTTCGTCGATGCCGTCGACGACGACGAGTTCGAGCGACGGCTCGACGCTCTCGGCAACGCGCTCGCCGAGGCGAGACGTAGCTATGTCCGAAGCAGGGAAGGTGTCGACCTCCTAGTGGGTGAGCTGTCGTGACGAGCACCGATGTGGGGCTGGACTTCTGGCTGCGGTATGTCGAGGCGAGCGGCGGGCTCACCGAACTCGGCGGCGATACGACGCTGGTGATGCTCCCCCCGGCCCTGCAGACGACGCTGGAGCTGCCGGAGGTGCTGCAGGTCACCGCCGATCCCGATGTCGCTCGCGAGGACGGTGCGACCTTCCTCTCGGCAGGGCATCCCGTGTTGGGTCGCTCCGCCGACGAGGTGCTGGCGGTGGGCGACGTCGCCGCGATGGCCGTGCCGGTGGCCGCCACGCCGCCACCCCCGGCCGAGCACCTGCAGGCGATGGCGCGCGACCAGTTCATGGTCGATCACGGACGGATCGACGCCACGGGCGCACCGACCCGGTCAGTTCGCGCGATTCTGCGTGTCGGGGCGCTGGTCGACTACACGCTGTCCAGCGACGACCACTACCAGGAATGCGCCGAGTGCTGGGTGGATGTGCAGTCGCAACGCCAGCTCCCAACCCACGTCAGTATGAAGCTCGCCGCCTTGCCGACAGTGCCGAAAGATGGTTCGCCATCGCTGACCGGCCTGACCGCGGCGATCGGATTTACGGACCGGGTTATCGAGCAGTGCGCCGAGCGGCGGCGATCCGAACTCGGTGATGACATCGACAAGGCGCGCGACGCGGAGCTTGAACGCGTCGAGGCCTACTACCGCGATGCGCTCACGACGATCGAGCGTCGGCACGCGCAAGCACCTGCCGATCGCCGGGAGCTGCTGGACGCACGCGCCAACAGCGTACGGAACGAGCGTGCCCGGCGGATCGGCGAGACTCGGGAGAAGTACCAGGCGAGCCACGAGGTCCGGCCCTATCGGCTGCACATCTACGAGGTGCCGGTATGGCGGTTGCCGGTCGACGTCCGCCGCGGCGACCGGCGTTACCCGCTGACGCTCGATTGGCTCATCCCGCTGACCGGTTTCACCGGCATCGCCTGCCCACACTGCGGTGCCAATGAGCGATTGGTCGCGACGAAGACACGGCTCGGGTGCGCCGGCTGCGTTCCCCGACCGACCGCCCGGCTCGCGCCCGAGCCCACGAGACCGCCGGCGAAGCCAGCCGCGAAGGCGAAACAGGTTGTCAGGCAACCGCCGACACCGAAGAAGCGCCCGTCGCCGGTGCGCACCGATCCCAGCCCGACGCCGGCCAAGTTCGGGAAACTCGGCGACAAGCTGATCGGAAAGGTGTGGGACGCGGTGGTCCGCAACGACCGGCGGCTGGCACGTGTCTGTGCGCCGGATTCGCCCGCGGCCGCAGCGATCCGGTTGTACGGTCCGTCGGGCGCCGCCTGGGCGGTCGGGATCTCGCCGACCGAGGACATGGTCGCCGTCGCGGCCCGCACGACAACAGCGCCGTCCGGCATACGCCATGCGTCCAACGGCTACGTGGATACCGCTGCGGGACATCGCTTCCCGTTCCTGCTCCGGTGGCAGAGGCGGGGGGGCACAGGACAGATCGACGAGATCCTCCCCTACGACCGGCCGTTCGAGCCGGCGCACCTGAGCCGACGGGTGCTGGGACCCGGCCAGACGGGTGTGCACGCGCCGCCGCAACCCCGGATCCCGCTCGGCCCTGTCGGCGAACTGCTATGGCGGCGCGTGATTCCCATGTTTGGCCTGCCGGGCGTGCTGCGCTGCCTCGCTGCGCTCTGGCGGCTGCCCGACGAGGATGTCTTCCTCGATTCGCACGGCCCCGCGGCGGTCGCGGCCGGAATCGAACGAATGGTGTGCCAACGAGCGAACCTGACAACCGGCCGCTTCGCTGACATCGCCGCCGCCTACCGCGTCAAGGAATCCGCGGTGCGTGCCGCCGACGCCGACCTACAGAAGTGCCTCCGACTCGGCCCGGAGAGGTGGTGGTAGCCCGGGACACCACCACCACCCTGTTCGCCGCGCTCAACGTGCTCACCGGCGTGGCGATCGGACGATGCCGGCGGCCGCAAGTGGCCGATCGGGCAGACCAGGATAGGGACCTCCACGCGCAGCTAGGGCCCGGGACCTGAATAGATGTTGA
>JAOPWF010000213.1 GCA_025965815.1 Mycobacterium sp. | reverse complement strand
GCATATCGAGGAGAGGATGGCCAGGCAGTTCCACTCCTTCGGTGACCCGGGTGGCAACTTCCATGACGGCGACGAAGTCCTTGTGAACGCTCACGTAATTCCCGGGGCCTGCGCTCACGTAATTCCGCAGGTGGTGGGTCCCTGATGCTGTTCTACCCGGTGGTCTTCGTCTTGTCATCCACGACACCCCGAGGCCGCTTGTTCGGCCGGTAGCTCGGGCCGTTCATGAAGACCTGATGACTCGTGTTGATCAACCGATCCAGCAGCGACTCCGCGACCACAGCGTTCGGGAACAACGGATACCAGTCCACCGGCGACCGGTTGCTCGTCAGCACCAGCGACCGCCCGGCTCGTTCGTTGATCAGCTCGTAGAGGTCATCGGCCTGCCGCGCGGTGAGCTCACGCATCCCGAAGTCATCCATGATCAGCACCGCCGGCCGGGCAAGCTCACGCAACCGCCGTCCCCACGTCCCGTCCGCGTGACCGCCGGCGAGATCAGCCAGAACCCGGCTGGTCTTCTCGAAACGAACATCCGCGGCCTGCCGGATCGCCAAGTGCCCCAACGCCTGCGCGATGTGGGTCTTGCCGACACCCACCGGACCGTAGAGGATCACCGACTCACCGGCGTGCAACCACCGCAACGCCGCCAAGTCACGGATCTGCGCAGCGGGCAATTTGGGGCTGGCGTGGAAATCGAACTCCTCCATCGTCGTGTCCGCGTCGAAATGCGCCCGGCGCAGCCGACGGCCCATCGCGGTCAGCTCACGACGGCCGATCTCGTCGTGACACAACGTCTGCAGAAACTCCAGATGCCCCAGATCACCGCCGCGGGCCTGCGCGAGGCGCGCGTCGAGGGTGTCGAGCATCCCGGACAGCTTCAACGCGCGCAGAGCGTCCCGCAACGCGGTGTCGACGACAGTCATGACGCTTCCTCACTATCAGTGGCAGAACCGGCCGAGGACCGGCCGGCCGCGGCAGGAGCAGGAGTACTTCGGTCGCCGTGCCGGTCGTCGTGGGCATCGTCGTCGTGAACGCCGCTCACCGTGGCCTGGTCCGCGGCGGGCGGGGTGCTCGTGGTGGGCAGGGCCACGACGTTCGCGAACAGCTGCGAAGGACCATGCAGGTGCGCCGCGGCGCCGGCGTCACCGGTCGGCTCCGGCGCCGGGTCCGCCTCGGTTCCGGCGGCCAGGATCCCCTTCACCGTGCGGTAAGTCGGGTCACCGACCTGAACCGCCCGCGCGCAGGCCTTCTCCAACCGGGCCGCGCCGTGCTTGCCGGCCAGACCGAGGACACCTTGGGCCGCGCGCAACCGGAACAGCGCGTTGACCTCCAGCAACCCGCCGATCACCGCGACACACGCCGGCCCGACATCGGCGGCCTGAGCACGGCACCAGACCGGGGTCCGCATCTTGAACGCGATCTTCTCCGGCGGGTAGTGCGACAGATCCGTCGACTTCCCGGCCGGGCGGCGCCCGTGGGTCGCGATCAGCTCCCCGTTGTCGAAGATCTGCACCACCGTCGGCGTCTCCCGCGCGTCGACCCGACGACCCATGTGCCGCCATGGCACCGAATACAACGACTTCCCCACCCGGACATGGATATCCGGCCCGATCGTCCCAGTCGACCACGTGGCGAGCACGAAACGCTTACGGGGCAACGGTATCAGCTCGCCTGCTTCAACCGCCTCGAACACCGACAGCGGTGCCGCGCCGCCCAGCGGGCGGCACTGACGGCGCCCGGCGACGTCCTTGCACCACACCACGGCTTGTTCCTGCATGTGGTGCAGGGACACGAATTCCCGGCCCCGCCAGTACGAATCCCGAACATAGGGCATCGGGCGTTCCACCCGCGGTTTGTCCTTCGGCTTCGATGCCCGTGCGGGGTCGACGAGGGCGCCGTAGTGTTCGGCGAGTTCGGCATAGGAGCGGTTGATTTTCGGGTCGTAGAGGTCGGGCTTGTCCACCCCGGTCTTGAGGTTGTCGGGCACCAGGCGGGCAGGGACGCCGCCGAAGAAGTCGAACGCCGCGACGTGGCACTCGGTCCACGCCCGCTGGTCCATCGTCAGCACCGGTCGCACGAACAGGTGCCGGGATGCGGGCAGGACCATCACGAACGCCCACACCCGCCGTTTCTTTCCCGTTCGGGGGTCGGTCCAGGCGCCGAGGTGGCCGTAGTCGATCTGCGCTTCCCCGCCCGGGACCGGCTCGTCCATCAGCACGGTGACCTGGTCACGGCGGATGTCCTCGGGCAGGTTCGCCGCGACCCACCGCTTCAGCGACGCCAGGCTGGCCAGCAGGTCTCGCTCGTCGCGCAGCCGCTGCCAGATGGTGGCCTGGGTGACCCCGGCCTTGAGCATCGCGGCGATGTAGTCGCGGTGCGGCTCGATCTGCGGCCACGTCGTCTGCCGCAACCTGGTGTCGGTGACCGCGGGGAACCACTTCCCGGTCAGCTCGGCCCAGTCCGCGGTGCTCATCGACGGCCCGCCGGGGACAATGCCGGCGTCGATAGCCGGGGTCACGTACTTTTTGATCGTTTTGCGGTCCACGCCCAGGCTGGTGGCGACTTCGCTCTGCGAGCGACCCGCATACCAGTGGACCAGGATCTCGGTCACATCCGTCACGTCGAACGTTCTCCTCGCCACTTACGCTCCCCGGTCACCCGATGTGAACCGGTGAAGCGTGTTCCTTCGCGAGGACCCAGCACCGACGACACGCTCACCCTCCCGGTGGGGAATTACGTGAGCGACGCCTGGGAATTACGTGAGCGAAAACCCTCAGACCAGGGGAAATACTTGAGCGCTGACACATGCCGGCCGTACCCGCGGGCACCGACCCGGCCGTCGCGGCGGCATTGGCCGCCAGGGCACGGTGAGACGAAGCACGAGAACTCGCCGCCCGCGACCCGCTGCTGGCGCGGGAGCTGCGGATCGGGCGCCCAGATCTGCCGCGGACCTACGACGACGGTGGCTTGGTCGATCTC
>JAOPWF010000017.1 GCA_025965815.1 Mycobacterium sp. | reverse complement strand
GCCACGTATACAAGACCCCGTTCGACAGCCTGATCGTCGCGGCCGGTGCCGGTCAGTCCTACTTCGGCAACGACCACTTCGCCGAGTTCGCACCCGGCATGAAAACCATCGACGACGCCCTTGAACTGCGCGGCCGCATTCTGGGTGCGTTCGAGCAGGCCGAGCGCTCCAGTGATCCCGCCCGGCGGGAAAAGCTGCTGACCTTCACCGTCGTCGGCGCCGGACCGACCGGCGTGGAGATGGCAGGCCAGATCGCCGAACTCGCCGATCACACCCTCAACGGTGCGTTCCGGCACATCGACACGACCAAGGCGCGGGTGATCCTGCTCGACGCGGCACCCGCCGTGTTGCCGCCAATGGGCGAGAAGCTCGGCAAGATAGCGGCGAAGCGGCTCGAGAAGATGGGCGTCGAAATCCAGCTCGGCGCGATGGTGACCGACGTCGACCGCAATGGCATCACCGTCAAGGACTCCGACGGCACCATCCGGCGCATCGAATCCGCCTGCAAGGTGTGGTCGGCCGGCGTCTCGGCCAGCCCGCTGGGCAAGGACCTCGCCGCCCAGTCCGGCGTGGAACTCGACCGTGCGGGACGGGTGAAGGTACTGCCCGATCTGTCCATCCCCGGCCATCCGAACGTATTCGTGGTCGGTGACATGGCTGCCGTAGAGGGCGTGCCCGGAATGGCGCAGGGCGCGATCCAGGGCGGCAAGTACGCGGCCAACCTGATCAAGACCGAGCTCAAGGGCGCCGACCCGGCCGCGCGCAAACCGTTCCAGTACTTCGACAAGGGTTCGATGGCCACCGTGTCCCGGTTCAACGCCGTGGCCCAGGTCGGCCCGCTGGAATTCGGCGGTTTCATCGCCTGGCTGGCATGGCTGGTGCTGCACCTCGTGTATCTGGTCGGCTTCAGGACGAAGATCGCGACGTTGCTGTCGTGGATGGTGACATTCCTGGGACGTAACCGCGGTCAGCTCACCATCACCGAGCAACAGGCCTACGCGCGCACCAGGATCGAACAGCTGCAGGACATCGCCTCCTCGGTGCAGGACGAGAAAGCGGCGAGTTAGTTCCTCAACCGGTGCCCCTGCCAAGTGGCCAGGGTGCCACCGGCCGCCAGCTCCAGCAGGGTGCCGACCGGGTTAGACGCCGAAGCGAAAGCGTCAGCCGGGTAACGTAATTCGCTGACGCATGCCAACGGCGTATCCAATTCGTCGTCCGCCAGCGATCCCGCGCCCAGCTCAATCCGGTGCCGCAGCAACGGTGCACCGTCGGTGTCCGCGTGCGTCGAGCCGGACCAGAAACCTTCGCGCTCACCGGTTCTGCCGATCTGCACACGTTCCCGTAGCCGCACACGACCGGTTCCGCTCACCTGCAGCCGGGTCATCGCCACATGCCGAGCCTGTCCGGCCACCACGGTGGGCTCAGGGTCGACATCGAGATCGCCTGCCACCTCGAACTCCCAGCAGGTGGACGACTCCAGGGTGGCGGCGCCCGGCAGTGCCACCGACGCCGCGGTACTGCGCACCCGGAGCCGGGCGCCGGGCTCGACGACTACCCGCACCCGGATGATGTCACCGCCGAGCGGGGTAGCCGCGGCTGACACCAGATGCACGGTGTCCGGGTGGGTGCGACGGCCGGCGACACCTCCGGTGTGCTCGATGCGTGGCGGGGCGCCCGGGCAGCCGACAATCAGCACGTCGGAGCGCATCAGACCGGCTGCACCGTCACGGCCTGGCGGCGCAGTTGCTCGCGGACCCAGGCCAGCACCGGCGTCGCCGACGGGTCGGCGGTCAACGAGATCAACACCGTCGGCCGGTCCTGCCGGACGGCGGCGGCGTCGCGGCGCATCACGTCGAGATCGGCGCCGACCATCGGTGCCAGGTCGGTCTTGTTGACGACGAGTAGGTCGGAGAACGTCACGCCCGGTCCACCCTTGCGGGGCACCTTGTCGCCGCCGGCCACGTCGACCACGAAGATCTGCACATCGACCAGGCCCGACGAGAACGTGGCGGTGAGGTTGTCACCCCCGGACTCGACCAGGATCAGATCGAGCGGGTCGTTGCCGGCGATCAGGTCCTCGATCGCGTCCAGGTTGGCGGTGATGTCGTCCCGGATGGCGGTGTGCGGGCAGCCGCCGGTCTGCACCGCGGCGATCCTGCGGTCGGGCAGCACCGCGTGGCGGCGCAGGAAGTCGGCGTCCTCGGTGGTGTAGATGTCGTTGGTCAGCACCGCCAGGGACAGCTCGTCGCGCAGCTCACGGCACAGCGCAGCGACCAGAGCGGTCTTCCCCGACCCGACGGGACCACCGATGCCGATGCGCAACGGCTCTCCCGGCTGCCGAATTCGCTTGGGGCGTTCGGTGTGCGTGTGCGGCGCGCCGTCGAGGAAATGCGGTGGCATGGTCGGCCTTTCAGGAGACGAATAGGGGACGCTCGCGTTGGGCGTGACGTTGGGCCAGCACGTCGAGCAGCGGATCTGAGAGATCGGCCAGTTCCGTGCCGGCCTGGGCGGCGATCTGGTCGCACAACGTCGAGAGCTCGAACGTCAGGGCCGCGACGTCGCCCGGGTCGAGCGACAGCAGTCGCTGCGCGGCCGTGGCCGAACCGGTCATCGTGGTGTAAACGACCGACAACGCGGTCTGTTCGGGCGTGAGCCCGCTGGCCGCACCCACCGCACCGGCCGCCACGGCCAGGTGTGGCGTCCTACCGAGCGCATCCCAGTCGGCGTCCGGCCACACCCGCCGCGCCAGCCGGACAAGTCCCCGTCCCTGGGCGCGGGAGGCCTGCCGCGCGGCGGGAGACGGTGTGCGGGCATCAGATTCACGGTCGGCGTCCACAATTGTCAGGCCGCCGTTGTGCACCGCGGCGGCCACCGACGCGGTCACCAGACCGTGGGTGCGGATGCGGCGGCGCAGGTAGGCCCGTAGCGTGGCCAGGTCGATGATCAGGCCGCTGGCGACGGCCTC
>JAOPWF010000175.1 GCA_025965815.1 Mycobacterium sp. | reverse complement strand
CTGCGCTGGGGCCGGATCATCGCCGAGAACACCGACATCCCGGCGGGCGTGGTCAACATCGTGCCTGCGTCGGACAACGACATCGCGCAACGGCTGATCACCGACCCGCGGGTGGACATGATCTCGTTCACCGGATCGACCGCAGTCGGGCAGCTGATTCAACGGCTGTCCGCGGACACCATGAAGCGCAATCTGCTTGAGCTGGGCGGCAAGTCGGTCTACCTCCTGCTCGAGGACGCCGATCTGGCCGCCACCGTCCCCGGTTGCATGGGTGCGCTGATGCACTCTGGACAGGGTTGCGCGCTGACCACCCGGATGTTGGTGCCGCGTGCGAAATACGACGAGGCCGTCGAGATGGCCACCGCGATATTCGCCGGGATCACCGTCGGCGACCCGACCGACGCGGGGAATTTCTGCGGCCCGCTGGTGTCGGCCAAGCAGCGCGATCGTGTGCTGGACTACATCCGGATCGGCAAGGAACAGGGCGCCCGGGTCACCGTCGGCGGCGGCGCACCCGAAGGTCTGGATCGCGGCTACTTCGTCGCGCCGACGATCTTGGCCGATGTCGCCCCGGACCACCGGGTCTTCCAGGAGGAGATTTTCGGGCCGGTCATCACCGTCACCCCCTATGACGGCGGTGACGACGGCGCCGCCGAGATGGCCAACAACTCGATGTACGGCCTGGCCGGCACGGTGCTCGGCTCCAACGAGCGCGCGATGAACGTCGCGCGCCGGATCCGCACCGGATCGGTGAACGTCAACAGCGGCATCTTCTACGGCGCCGACGCGCCGTTCGGCGGCTACAAGATGAGCGGCATCGGCAGGCAGAACGGCATCGAGGGTTTCGAGCAGCATCTGCAGACCAAGGTCATCGCCTACCCGCTCGACTGACCCGCCGACACCACAAAGGAAACTATGAGCGACATTCTGAGCGGAATCCGCGTGATCGAACTGGCCGCGTGGACCTTCGTCCCGGCCGCCGGGGCGGTGCTCGCCGACTGGGGCGCGGACGTCATCAAGATCGAGCACCCGGAGACCGGCGACCCACAGCGCGGCCTGATCAGCTCCGGCATCGTGACCGGTGCCGGCGGGGTGAACCACTTCATCGAGCAGCCCAACCGCGGTAAGCGCAGCATCGGCCTCGACACCAGCTCGTCCGAGGGGCTGGAGCTGCTGATGAAGCTGATCGAGACGGCTGATGTGTTCGTCACCAACCTGCTGCCCGATTCCCGGCAGCGGATGGGCATCGACCTCGAACAGGTCCGCGCCCGCAATCCGAAGATCATCTACGCGCGCGGCCACGGCTACGGCACTAAGGGTGATCTGGCGTCACAGGGCGGCTTCGACCTGGCGGCCTACTGGGCGCGCGGCGCAATCGGCGACGCCTACTCGGACGGCGATGGGTCCTACCCGCCGATCCAGCGCCCCGCGTTCGGTGACTCGTACGGCGGGCTGGCCATCGCGGCGGGCATCGCGGCCGCACTGGTGAAGCGGGAACGCACCGGCGAACCGTCGGTGGTCGACGTGTCGCTGCTCAACGCCGCTATCTGGCAGCTCGGGCCCGACATCGTGGGTTCCGGGGTCACCGGCCAGGACATCCCGAAGTTCAACCTGGACGAGATGCCCAACCCGGTGGCGAGCATCTACAAGACCCGCGACAACCGGTTCATCGCGTTCGTGCTGCTGCAGGCCGACCGGTTCTGGTCGGATTTCTGCACCCGGCTGGGCCGCCCCGACCTGATCGACGACGAACGGTTCGCCAACGCGATGGTGCGGTTCCAGAACCGCACGGACTGCATCGCCGAGTTGCGCGGCACCTTCGAGTCCGAGGATATGCCGCACTGGGAGAAGGCGTTCGCCGGCTTCGACGGGGTCTGGGACATCATGCGGACCGCGCACGAGGTGCACAGCGATCCGCAGGTGATCGCGAACGGGTACCTGCCCCGGACCACCGACACCAAGTCCAACGAGTTCGCGCTGGCCGCCAGCCCGGTGCAGTTCGACGAGACGCCGCTGGAGCTCGACCGGGCGCCGGAACACGGCGAGCACACCGACGCGGTGCTCGCCGAACTGGGTTTCAGCGAGGATGAGATCATCGAATTCAAGATCAACTCGGTAGTACTGTAGGCATGCCGATTTCGGACGATCTCGCCAGGCGGTTCCTGCACGTCAATCTCAACTGTGACTCCGTCTCCGCCGCCGAAGATCTCTACGCGGGCAGGCTCGGCCTGTCGGCCCGGATGCGCACCGATCCCGAGGTGGCGACGGATGGCAGCATTCTCGGCCTCGACGGCGAAACCTACTGCGCGACATCCTTTCTCTACGACGCCAGGGGTGGCCGCGGTGGCTGCGCGCTGGAAGCCATCGAGTATCAGTCCCCGGCGCTGAAGCGCGATCCCAGTAGAGACCCGGTGCGCCCGGGGATCCGGTCGACGCTGATGTTGGTGGCGGACCTGGCGGGCACCGCCTCCAGGCTGCGCGACGCGGGAGTGACCGTCGGTGAGCCGGTCGACGGCCTCATCTGCGGTACCAAGTCGGTGTTGGCGCTCGACGCCGACGGCGCCGTCGTCGAGCTGGCCGAGAGTCCTCCGGATGTCGACGCGTCGTCCGGAGCGCTGTTCGCGGGCATCCGCATCGCCGCCATCAACGCGGTGGCGACCGGGGAGTTTCTCACTACGATCGGGTTCGCGGAGGTGGAGGCGCCGACGCTGGCCACGGTCTCCGGTGAGCAACTCGCGCCCGGCGGCACCGCCGCGCCGGTCGACTGTGTGGTCTCCCGGTATGCCCTGCCCGAGGACGGCCACAACTTCACGCTGAGCGTGGTTCAGCATCCCGACACCGCCGACGACCCGGTGCCCTGGGGCGGCAACAACCAGGGTCTCTACCGCTGCGCGCTGCGCGTCGAGAATGTCGAAAAGGCCCTGTCACTGCTGCCGGATTCGATCGAGGTGAAGGGCGAGCCGGTGTGGTGCCCGTTGCCGGGAACCAAGATCGAGGGCCTGTACATCGCGTTCCTGCGCTCACCGGACGGCGTGGTGTTCGAGTTCGTCGAGCGCCCACTGAAGCACTTCACCAAGCGCTGACCCAGGTTTACTCCCGCGAGCAGACACAGAATCGCACGCAGCCGCGCAGAATTGTGCGATTCTGCGTCTGCTCGCGAGGAGGGTTAGTCGCGCGGCAGGGGTCCGGCCAGCCCGCGCGGCGACGTGCCGTAGAGCCAGCTGACCGCGTGGCCGATCTCGGAGAACTGCAGCCCCGCACCGTCTTTGGCGGCGTACCGGCCGGGCGCCTCGGTGAAACCCTCGATCCGGCTGAGCTTGTGGCCGTCGATCCGCAGGATCTGCCCGGTCAACCACGACGACTCCGCGGACTGCAGCCAGGCCACCACCGCCGAGCTGCGCGCCGGGTCGAGCGCGGGGTCGGCGGCCCGGTCCCCCTTGAAGAAGTCCGCACTGATGCGGGTGACCGCGAGCGGCGAAATCGCGTTGACCGCAACGCCGTAGCGGCGCGCCTCGATGGCGGTGACGACGGTGAGGTTGGCGATGGCCGCCTTGGCGGCGCCGTAGGCGCTCTGCCCGACGTTGCCCCACAGTCCGGCCCCGGACACGGTGTTGACGATGTGCGCGTCGATCTGGTTGCCGGCCTTGGACTGCGCCCGCCAGTATTCGCACGCATGCCGCGTCACCGCGAAGGTGCCCTTGAGGTGTACCGCCATCACGGCGTCCCAATCGGCTTCGGTCGCGCTGACCACCACCGCGTCGCGGACGATGCCGGCGTTGTTCACCACACCGGTCAGCATGCCGAAGGTCTGCACCGCGGTGTCCACCATGTCGGCGACGTCGTCCCAGGACGAGACCGACCCGGTGTGCGCGACGGCCTTGCCGCCCGCCTCCTCGATCTCGGCGACGACGTCCGCCGCCGGGCCTGAGCTGGATGTCGTCGGCCCAGCGGCTCCGGCCCCGTCACCGGCGGTGCCGTCGCGGCTGACGCCGGGATCGTTGACGACGACCGCTGCGCCCTGCTCGGCGAGCGCCAGGCAGTGCCCACGGCCGATACCGCGGCCACCGCCGGTGACCAGGACGACTCGGCCGCTGAGCGGGCCCTCAGGCATGTCTTCTCCTCACTGGCGGAACAATTGGGTGATCAGGTCGCGGCGCCGGGACCAGTCGGCGCCGCGCAGGTCGGCGTGGCCGGACTCGGTGACGATGAGGTCGATGTCGTGAGCCGGTGTCGACGCGGGCCGGCTGAGCTGTTCCACCAGCGGCGAACGACCCGCATGCGACGACGGCACCGCGATGATGGACAGACCGCCGCGGCTCATCGCCCCGGCCGCGCAGTAGTCGGGGTGACCGCCGACGCCGCCGACGATCTTGTCGCCGATGCCTTCGACGTTGACCTGGCCGAACGGGTCGATCTCCAGCGCGGTGTTGACGGCTATGAACGGATCGCCGTGACTGAGCCGGGTGAAATCGTGACTGTGGTCGATGCCGCGCAGGATGGGGCGCCCGTCGGCCCACTCGTAGAGGATGTCGCTGCCCAGCAGATAGGTGGCCGACGGTGTGCCCGCGAGCAGGCCGCGGCGGTCGAGGTCGACGACCGCATCGGTGAGCAGGCCGGTGTCGATGCGCAGCGGTTCCGTCGCCCGCGACAGCAGCGCGGTGCCAAGTTGGCCAGGCCCATACTGCAGTCGTGCGCCCTCGGGGACGAATCGCAGGACCGCGTCGGCCAGCGCCTCGTGCACCGGCTCGGGTGCCTTGTGCGGCAACCGAACCGGGCCGTCGGAGCTGCGGCCGGCTACGGTGACGCGATCCGGGTCCAGCGGCGCCTCCGCACTCGCCGCCGGCGATGTGGAGTCGACGATCGCGAGTACTGGGACACCGGAGTCGACGAGTTCGCGCTGCCAGGACACCTCGGTGCCGAAGTGCAGCCGCCAGTCTCGCTCCACCAGCCGGGTGATCAGCAGGTCGGGCCGCAACGGGCCGGCCAGCAGCGCGGGTACGGCGGAGAGCCGGGTCGGGATGAATCTGGCTGTCGGGCTGAGCAATACGTCGCGCACGCCCCAGCCCGGCATCAGTGCCACCACTTCGCTGAAACAGTCGACCTCGAGGCAATCGACGGCAGCCGGCATCCAGCCCAGCACCAGCCGCACCGAACCGACGTCCCGTGCCAGCGCGGACAGGGCGGCGCCGACCGCGGTGCCGTCGTCGGTTGTGCGTACCTCGCCCACCCCGTCGCCCAACGCGACCGTTATGCCGGCACGCAGCACCGAGCGCAGCGCCGACGTGAAGTCGGGGTGTGTGGAAGCTGTTGTCAACGCTGCTCTTTCGGGAGGCCGAGCACCCGCTCGCCCAGAATGTTTCGCTGAATCTCGCTGGTGCCACCGAGGATGGTCTGCGCCCGGCCGACCAGCATGGCGTGCACCAGGTCGGCCCCGTCCTGGTCGGCGCCGGGATCCACACAGGCGTCGGTCCCGAGCACCTCGGTGGCCATGTCACCCAGGTCGCGGTCGGTCTCCGAGGTCATCAGCTTGAGCACCGAGAACGCCGGTGACGTGACGTCACCCGCCTCGATCGCACGCTGCCAAGTGAAGCGCAGCAACCACATTCGCGCCCACAGCTTGGTCATCGACCGGCCCAGCACCGGATCCAGCAGGTCGTGGTCGCGCGCCGCCTGCACCATCCGTTCGTGCAGCCGGAACATCGACACCGCCTGCGAGCCGAGTGTGAGGCGCTCACGGCCCAGGGTCACCATCGCGACGCTCCAGCCCTGGCCGACCTCGCCGATCAGCGCATCGGCGGACAGTCGCACCCCGTCGAAGAACACCTCGTTGAACTTGCTCTCGCCGTCGATCTGCACCAGCGGCCGGATCGTCACGCCCTCGGCGTCCATCGGCACGATGAACATACTCAGGCCCCGATGGCTCTCGGACCCGGTGCGCGCCAACAGAATGCCGTACTTCGCCGATTTGGCCGCCGAACTCCAGACCTTCTGGCCGTCGACCCGCCAGCCCGACTTGTGCTGGGTCGCCTTGGTCCGCACACTCGCCAGGTCGGATCCCGCGCCGGGCTCGGAGAACAGCTGGCACCAGACGTCGTCACCGGTGCGGATGGGTTCGAGGTGTTTCGACTTCTGCTGGTCGGTGCCGAATTTGATCAGCACCGGGCCGACCAGGTCGATGCCGGTGATGCCGAGCTGCCGTGGGACGCCAGCCCGCGCGCACTCCTCGGCGAAGATGGCCTGCCGCGCGACCGACGCGTCGGCGCCGCCGTACTCGACCGGCCAGTGCAGGCAGGCGTAGCCGTGCGCGGCCAGGTATTTGTGCCAGGCCCGGCCCGGTGCGACGTCGTCGGCGGTCGGCGTCGGGCCGTAGTTGCGCAGCCCGTCGGGCCGGGGTGCGTTCTCCAGGAATGCGCGGATCTCGGACCTCAGTGCGTCGAGGTCCTCGACGGCGTCCACACCGTCGGCCGCTGCCCGCACCGTCACGACCCGTCGAGGTAGGTGTCGTACTCGCCGCGAACCGACTGCATCGCGGTGAGACGCTTGGACAGCAGCGCGATCTCGGGCTCGTGCTCGGGGTTGTCGGGCTGGAGTTGATCCAGGCGAGCCTGGGCCCGGCTGATCTCCTCGATCAGCCGGGCCCGGGCCTCGTCCTTGGTGAGCAGATCCTGGTCGGTCCAGTCCGAAACCGGGAGCTGCTCAATCCTTTCCAGTTCTTCCATGGCCGAACTACGCCGCCCTCGGGAAGTTGTAGAACTCGCGGGCGTTCAGTTCGACGATCTTGTGGGCCTCGTCGTCCGGCACGTTCTTCAGCGCCTCGGCGGCGCGTTCGCGGCTCTGCGGCCAGTACGAGTCGGAGTGCGGGTAGTCGCACTCCCAGGTGATCCGGTCGATGCCGATCCGGTGGCGAGCCTCCACACCGAAGTCGTCCTCGATGAAGCAGCCGTGGATGTGCTTGTGGAACAGGTAGCTCGGCGGATGGTCCTGGTTGATGTTGTTGTAGAAGCGGTGCTT
>JAOPWF010000143.1 GCA_025965815.1 Mycobacterium sp. | reverse complement strand
GCTGATCGGTGCCAGCCCCGAACTGCTGGTCGCCCGCCGAGGCAACGTGGTGACGTGCAGGCCGTTCGCAGGGTCCGCACCCCGTTCGGCCGATCCCGACGCCGACCGGGCCAGCGGTGTCGCGCTGGCCGAGTCGGCCAAGAACCTGCACGAACACCAACTGGTCGTCGACGAGATGCGCAAGGCGCTCGAACCGCTGTGCGTCGACCTGTCGATCGCGCCGACACCGGAGCTCAGTAGCACCTCGGCGGTGTGGCACCTGAACACACCCATCACCGGGCGACTGCGTGAGTCATCAACCACCGCACTGGATCTCGCGATCGCACTGCACCCGACACCAGCCGTTGGCGGGGTGCCGGCATTGGCGGCAGCCGAACTGATCAACGAGCTGGAGGGCGACCGCGGGTTCTACGCCGGGGCGGTCGGATGGTGCGATGCGGCAGGCGACGGCCGCTGGGTGGTGTCCATCCGCTGCGCCCAGCTTGCCGCGGACCGGCTCTCGGCCGACGCGCACGCCGGCGGCGGCATTGTCCCGGAATCCGACCCGGACGACGAAGTCGACGAAACCACAACAAAATTCAAGACCATCTTCTCCGCACTGGGAGTCACGGTATGAGTGAACACATTCGGCGCGCCCAGCCCGGCGACGAGGCCGAGATCACCGCGATGATTCACGAACTCGCCGAGTTCGAGCGCGCCGCCGACGACTGCACCGTGACCGAAAGCCAAATCCGTACAGCGCTTTTCGGGGATGCCCCGACCGTGCAGGCGTACGTCGCCGAGGTGGACGGCGAGCTCGCCGCGGAAGCACTGTGGTTCCGCAACTTCTCCACCTGGGACGGTGTCGCCGGTATCTATCTGGAGGACCTGTTCGTGCGCCCGAAGTTCCGCCGCCGCGGACTTGCCCGCGCACTGCTGGCCACCCTGGCACGCGAATGCGTGACCAGCGGCTACACGCGACTGTCATGGGCGGTGCTGAACTGGAACGTCGACGCCATTGCGCTCTACGACGCCGTTGGCGGGTACCAGCAGAAGGAGTGGACCACCTACCGGGTGTCGGGCCCGGAGCTGTCCGAGCTCGCGCAGGGCTAGCGGGAATCCTCGTCGACGCCGGCCACCCAGTTCACCGCGGGCCGGCTGAACAGCAGGGCCAGGGCGGCCAGCGCGACGACCGCGATGGGGATGCCGTAGCCGGGCTGATGGGAGCCCGCGGCGATGTACCAGGCCACCGGCAACAGCAGCAGTTGGGCGAACACCGCCACCCCACGACCCCACCGCCGGCCCGAGACCAGCGCCCAGCCCGCCGCCAGCACCGCGCCACCGATGACCACGAACCAGACAGCAGTACCGAATCCGTTGACCACTCGCTGGTCGGCGCCGGTCAGCCCCCGAACGACCAGCACCGCCGCCACGACCAGGGCCGCGACCCCCTCGGCGGCCACCAGCACGCCGGCACGGCGCACGGCCTGCGGTGGGCGGGGAGTCACCGTCTCAGCGTAGACAGAGACGACGGCGTGCTGCCGTTAGGCTGAGCCCTCGTGCGCGCCGTGCTGATCGTGAACCCCAACGCCACCTCCACCACTGCGGCGGGCCGCGATCTGCTCGCGCATGCCCTGGAGAGCCGCGTCCGGCTCACCGTGGCCCACACCGACCATCGCGGGCACGCCATCGACATCGCCGAACAGGCGGCGCGGGACGGCGTCGACCTGGTGATCGTGCACGGCGGGGACGGAACGGTGAACGAGGTCGTCAACGGCCTGCTCGGCAAGCCGGGGCCGCTACCAATAGGCCCGGTGCCCGCCGTCGCGGTGGTCCCGGGCGGCTCGGCCAACGTCTTCGCGCGCACGCTTGGCATCCCGCACGACCCGGTCGATGCCACCAACCAGCTCATCGACCTGCTCGGCGAGTATCAGCGCACCCGGACCTGGCGGCGCATCGGGCTGATCGACGCCGGCGAACGCTGGGCGGTGTTCAGCGCCGGCATGGGCGTCGACGGCGAGGTGGTCGCCGCCGTGGAGGCCCGCCGCAGCAAGAACCGCGGGGTGACCATGAATCGCTACATCCGCGCCGCGGTGCCCGCGGTGCTGGCCAGCTCCCGCCGCGAACCGACGCTGACGCTGCACATGCCCGACCGGGAGCCGCTGACCGGGGTGCATTTCGTCTTCGTCTCGAACTCGAGCCCGTGGACCTATGCCAACACCCGGCCGGTGTGGACCAACCCCGGCACCAGCTACGAAACCGGCCTCGGGGTCTTCGCAACGACCAGCATGAACGTGTGGGCGAACCTGCGCCTGGTCCGGCAGATGCTGTCGCGCAAGCCCAAGCTGAAAGCCAGGCACCTGATCCGCGAGGATGACCTGGCCTGTGTGCGGGTAACCAGTGGCGACGCGCCGATCGCGAGCCAGATCGACGGCGATTATCTGGGCCTGCGGACCGACATCACCTTCCGCTCGGTGCCTGCGGCTCTAGGCGTGGCGGCACCCGTCGCAAAGAACCCTTCTGACCTGCAATAACGCTATTGCGTTGATAGGATTAGGGCGCAGATAGAATAAGTGTAGTACAAACGGGTAAGGGTTCTGGAAACAGACCACCGTAGTGAGATTGCACACGTGTTAACTCGCGCTATTGACATCTGTTGGGCCTGTGAAACTATCGGATGCAACAGTGCAGAAACATTGGGTGTGCACGCGTTAACAGCGGAAAACAGACCGGTGCGCATCGCTGCGCATTCAGTTAGGAGTAAGACAACATGGATTGGCGCCACAAGGCGGTCTGTCGCGACGAGGATCCGGAGCTGTTCTTCCCGGTGGGAAACAGCGGCCCGGCACTCGCCCAGATCGCTGACGCGAAGCTCGTCTGCAATCGCTGCCCGGTGACTACGGAGTGCCTCACCTGGGCTCTGGACTCAGGCCAGGACGCAGGCGTGTGGGGCGGAATGAGCGAAGACGAGCGGCGTGCACTCAAGCGTCGCAACGCCAGGACGAAGGCCCGCAGCGGGGTCTAGTCCCACTTGCTGATGCAATACGGCCCCGGCAATAGCCGGGGCCGTAGTGCTGTGCAGGGGCCCCTGTCGCGCCCGCGTGCGCCCTACTGCGCCAACCGGGCGCGGCGGCCGATCGGCACCCGCAGAACCACGTCTGTGCCGCCTTCGGGCACGTCGTGCATTCCCAGCGAGCCGTCCAGTTCCGCCGACACCAGCGTCCGGACGATCTGCAGGCCGAGCCGGTCGGACTTCTCCAGGCTGAACCCATCGGGCAGGCCACGGCCGTTGTCGTGCACCACCACGTCGAGCCAGCGGGCCGAACGCTCGGCCCGGATGGTCACGCAGCCCTGTTTGGTCGCGGCGTCGAAGGCGTGCTCGATGGCGTTCTGTACCAGTTCGGTGACGACCATGATCAGGGCGGTCGCCCGGTCGGCGTCCAGCACCCCGAGGTCGCCGTCCCGGGTGATCCGGATGGTGGAGTCCACCGTTGCGACGTCGTTCATGATCGGCAGGATGCGGTCCACCACCTCGTCGAGGTTGACCTCCTCGTCCACCGACATCGACAGGGCGTCGTGCACCAGTGCGATGGACGACACCCGTCGCACCGATTCGATCAGCGCTTCGCGCCCCTCGGCGTTGTTGGTGCGCCGGGCCTGCAGCCGCAGCAGCGCGGCCACCGTTTGCAGATTGTTCTTCACCCGGTGGTGGATCTCGCGGATGGTGGCGTCCTTACTCAGCAGGGCCCGGTCGCGGCGCTTGACCTCGGTGACGTCCCGGATCAGCACCGCGGCGCCGACCGCCGCACCGTTGACCACCAGCGGCATCGTGCGCAGCAGCACCGCTGCGCCGCCTGCGTCGACCTCCATCCGCATGCTGGAGCCGCCGGATAGTGAGTCGCGGACATGCTCGGCGAGCTCCTGGGCCTCGAACGGATCGGAGATCAGCGGCCGGGTCACCGCCACCAGGTTCTGCCCCTCCAACTCCGCGTTCAGCCCCATCCGGTGATAGGCCGAAAGCGCGTTGGGGCTGGCGAAGGCGACGACGCCGTGGACGTCGAGCCGGATGAAACCGTCACCGACCCGCGGGCTGGATCGTGACATCGCCACATCACCCACGTTGGGGAAGGTGCCCTCGCTGAGCATGCGGACCAGATCTGCCGCGCAGTCGAGGTAGGCGATCTCCAGCGGGCTGGACTTGCGGCGGGCGGCCAGCGCGGTCTGGTGGGTCAGTACTGCCACCACGTTGTTGTCGCAGCGCACCGGCACTGCTTCCACGTTCAGACCGGTACCCTCCTTTTCTGAATCCTGCTGGCCCGCATCGCTTTCCCGGCCGATCGCGCCAGACTGGAAGGCGGAGGTGACCAGCGGGAGCTCGGCGCCGGCCGCGACGGTGCCGACGGCGTCGGTCAGCAGCACGGTCGGCGCGGTGTTGGGCCGGCACTGCGCGACGCAAACCAGAACGCCGTCGTCGCGGCGCACCCACATCAGATAGTCGGCAAAGGACAGGTCGGCCAGCAGCTGACACTCGCCGACGACGGCGTGCAGATGGTCGACCGCATTGCCGGGCAGGACGGTGTGCTCGGCGAGCAGATCACCGAGGGTGGACATCAGCGGTCCTCGGCAGCGTGTTCCGGTCGCCCGGCGGTCAGCTGATCACGGCGATGAGGTCACCGGCCTGGATGACGTCACCGACGGATACGCTCACCTCGGTCACGGTGCCGGCGACTTCGGCCAGCACCGGGATCTCCATCTTCATCGACTCCAGCAGCACCAGGGTGTCGCCCTGGCCGATCTGATCGCCCTCGTGGACCACGACTTCGAGCACACTGGCCACGATCTCCGCGCGAACGTCCTCGGCCATCTTCACCCCACTCGTTTCCGCAGTCGCCGGGCCGGCGACATCTGGCACTGCCTTCTGCCGCTCTATATCGAACCACAACACCGGGTGAACAGCGGACCTGCCGGCTCATGAGACACTGAATGTAAGCAACTGCCCACGTGGGCGACACAAACTACCAACCACACGGAGGATCCTCATGGCGAAGCGGGGCCGTAAGAAGCGCGATCGCAAGCACTCGAAGGCCAACCACGGCAAGCGCCCCAACGCGCAGGGCGGCCGCTGACCGTCAGTACCGGACGATGGTGGTGCGGCTGATCTCCAGCCGAAGGCGCTCCCGCAACCGCGGGGGCGCCTTTTCGCCGCCGCACTTGCTGGCGATCAGCAGCTTGATCCGCTCCTCGACGCCGTAGTGCCGCAGGCACCCCGGGCACTCCTCGAGATGGTGGCGCAGCTTGTCCCTGGTCTCGGCCGTGCATTCCCCGTCGAGCAGGGTCCATACCTCGGCGATTACCGCCGCACACTCCGGGTGATCCGGGTCGACGGGTCCGCAGGCGGCAGCCAGATTCTCTTCGTGCGAGTGCTCATCGTGGCTCACGACGACACCTCCTCTGGCGCATCGATCTGTTGTCCGCGGTTGAAGCCGCGCTCCTTGGCCACGTCGGCCAGCAGGTCGCGCAGCTGTCGTCGTCCCCGGTGCAGCCGCGACATCACCGTACCGATGGGCGTATCCATGATCTCGGCGATCTCCTTGTACGGGAAGCCCTCGACGTCGGCGTAGTACACCGCCATCCGGAAATCCTCCGGCAACGCCTGCAGCGCCGCCTTGATCTCGGTGTCCGGCAGCGACTCAAGCGCCTCCACCTCAGCCGAGCGCAGCCCGGTCGAGGTGTGCTCGGCGTTAGCGGCCAGCTGCCAGTCGGTGATCTCCTCAGTCGGATACTCCGCCGGCTGCCGCTGCTTCTTGCGATAGGTGTTGATGTAGGTGTTGGTCAGGATGCGGTACAGCCAGGCCTTCAGGTTCGTCCCGGCCCGGAACGACCGGAATCCGGCGTACGCCTTCACCATGGTTTCCTGCAGCAGATCCTCGGCGTCGGCCGGGTTGCGGGTCATCCGTAGCGCGCCACCGTACAACTGGTCGAGCATCGGTATCGCGTCGCGCTCGAAGCGCGCGGTCAGCTCGGCATCGGTTTCGGGCACCGGGGTCTCGTCGGGACCGGGTTTGGCGGCGACAGGCACCGCCGACCCGCTCTCACCATCCACGTCGGTCATCGGAGTCCCTTCTGTTGCGGCGACACCAAAAAGGTCCGGCAAATCGACCGGACGCTCGAGGCACACCGTTGACACCAAACTCCCCTTCTCTCAATCCTAAGGCTGCGACCGACATGACCCACTTCGCGGGCCTGACTGCACCCAATAACAGCACGGAGTGGCTCGCTTGTTCCCACTTCACAGCGCGTTGGCCGTAGGCCGCGATCGCTAGTGTGGCCCGGTGGCCCACGCAGCGACTCCGGCGATCGCGGCCCTGCTGGCCGCTGACGTTCCACACCAGGTCCTGCGCTACACGCACGACCCCCGGCAGGAATCGTTCGGTGCGGAGGCCGTCGAGGCGCTGGCGGGCGTAGCCGGCGACTCGACCGGGATAGCCCCCGAGCAGGTCTACAAGACGCTGATCCTGGCGGTGCCGGACGGCCTGGCGGTCGCGGTCCTGCCGGTGCCGTCGATGCTCTCACTCAAGGCGGCGGCCGCGGCGCTGGGCCGGGCGAAGGCCAAGCTCGCCGACCCGGCGGCGGCGCAGCGATCCACCGGTTATGTCGTGGGCGGCATCTCCCCGTTCGGACAGCGCAAGGCCCTGCCCACGGTGGTGGACTCCTCGGCGCTGCACTGGGACCGGGTGCTGTGCAGCGCGGGCAAACGGGGCTGGGACGTCGCGGTGCACCCGCAGGATCTCATCCGGCTCACCGACGCGGTCACGGCCGACATCCGGGCCTAGGCCGCCTCGGCGAGCAGACACAGAATCGCTCAGAATCGATCCGAGGTACGCGATTCTGTGTCTGCTCGGCGCAGTGATTTAGTGTTTCGCCATTTCTCTTCAGGGCTAAACCATGTTCATCTCCGGGTCCAGCCGCTGTATCGGGCTGGAGATAGCCAAGCGGGCCGCCCAGGACGGCGCCAATATCGCGCTGGTGGCCAAGACCGCCGAGCCGCATCCCAAGCTGCAGGGCACCGTCTACACGGCGGCCAAGGAGATCGAACAGGCGGGCGGCCAGGCGTTGCCGATCGTCGGCGACATCCGCGACGGTGAGTCGGTCCAGGCGGCCGTCAACCAGGCCGTCGAGCAGTTCGGTGGCATCGATATCTGCGTGAACAACGCCTCGGCGATCAACCTCGGATCGATCACCGAGGTACCGCTCAAGCGCTTCGACCTGATGAACGGCATCAATGTGCGCGGCACCTACGCCGTGTCCGCGGCCTGCATCCCGCACATGAAGGGCCGCGAGAACCCGCACATCCTCACGCTGTCGCCGCCTATCAGCCTCGAGTCGAAGTGGTTGAAGCCGACCGCCTACATGATGGCCAAGTTCGGGATGACGCTGTGCGGCCTCGGGATGGCCGAGGAACTGCGCGCCGACGGCATAGCGTCGAACACGCTGTGGCCCCGCACACTGGTCGCGACCGCCGCGGTGCAGAACCTGCTCGGCGGCGACGAGGCGATGGGGCGGGCCCGCAAGCCGGAGGTGTACGCCGACGCCGCGTATGTGATCTTCAACCGTACTTCGACGGAGTACACCGGCAACAGCGTGCTGTGCGAGGACGTGCTGCTGGAATCCGGCGTCAACGACCTGTCGATCTACGACTGCGTGCCGGGTTCCGGGCTTGGCCTTGACCTGTGGGTCGACAGCCCGAACCCGCCCGGATACCTGTAGCCGCTAGAGCAGCGTCGCCTGCTCGGGTTCGGGTGTGGCGGGCTCGATCAGTTCCGGGCCGTTGTTCCGCACGCTGTTGACCAGCCGGGACACCTCGCGGATCTCGATCCGGTCGAGGTCGCCATGGCCTCGCAACAGGCCCTCATCGATGGGCGCGTCGGGGTTGAGCCAGCGGTCCCAGTCGCCGGCGCTGATCGTCAGCGGCATCCGGTCGTGGATCTCGGCCAGCGGGCCCGCGGCATCGGTGGTGATGATCGTGCAGCTCAGCAGCGGCGGCGCGTCCTTCGGTGCCTCTCTGGGACGCCACGTCGACCACAGACCCGCCATGAACAGCATCTCGCCGTCGCTGCCGTACATGTAGAACGGCGTCTTGGCGGCCCTTTTTCCGTCCGGCCTGGCCGGGTTGGGCCGCCACTCGTACCAACCGTCCATCGGCACCAGGCATCGCTTGCTCTTCGCCGAGGTGCGGAAGGCCGGTGAGCTGATCACCTTGTCGGCCCGCGCGTTGATCAGCAGTGGTCCCTTGCCGTCCGGGGCGCCGTCGGGGCCGCTCTTGGCCCACGGTGGTATCAGCCCCCAGCGCATCGACCGGACCCGCCGGGTCGGGTCATCCTCCGGCTCGGCATGGCGTCGGACCACCGTCGTGATCGTCGTCGTCGGTGCGACATTGAAGTTCGGTTGGCCGGGACGGCGGCTCTCCCCCGAGTCGCTGCGCTCCAGCCCGCCGGTGTCTTTCGACGTCGCCTCGTCGATCGCCTGGATCTTCTCCGCCAGCAGCGCCGGATCCGTGGTCACCGCGAATCGCCCACACATATCTCCATGGTGGCAGAACTGCCCGACAGGGCAGGATGGAGCCATGGAACGGTCCGGCGGGCTGGGGGTACCACCCGCGAGCGGGGGCGAGCGAAGCGACCAGGAATCTGGGATGTGGCCGGCACCGACCACGCCTACCCCCGTGCACGCGACGGTGACGGTGCCCGGCTCGAAGTCTCAGACCAACCGGGCGCTGGTGCTGGCGGCGTTGGCGACACCCCAGGGCACGTCCACGATCGGCGGTGCGCTGCGCAGCCGCGACACCGACCTGATGATCGGCGCGCTGCGTGCCCTTGGCGTCTCGGTGGAGGGGGCCGAAGACGAACTGACCGTCGGCGGCCGGATCGACCCCGCCGCGGACGCCCGTGTCGACTGCGGCCTGGCGGGCACGGTGCTGCGTTTCGTCCCGCCGCTGGCGGCCCTCGGCGCCGCCGTGGTCACCTTCGACGGGGACGAGCAGGCCCGTGCCCGGCCCATCGCCCCGCTGCTGACCGCGCTGCGCGGGCTGGGTGTGGACATCGACGGCGATGGGCTGCCGTTCAGTGTCCGCGGCAGCGAAGCCGTCGCCGGCGGCACGGTGGAGATCGACGCCTCGGCGTCCTCGCAGTTCGTCTCCGGGCTGCTGCTCTCGGGCGCCGCCTTCACC
>JAOPWF010000129.1 GCA_025965815.1 Mycobacterium sp. | reverse complement strand
CCAACCAGGTGTTGCAGCGATCACTTGAGCTCAAGAAGCCAACGCCCGCCCTGCGCGCACACTCGATGCCGTGGTCGCACACTCGGCGACCACCGGCCGGGTGCTAGCGCGGGATCGGCCACACCGGGTCGTCACAGTCCACGCCCTCGGCCGACAGGTGCCGCTTGAGCACCTTGAACGTCACGGTGCGCGGCAGTCCGGTGCTGACCCGCACGAACGACGGCCACTGCTTCGGCCCGAGGTCCGGCTGTTCGGCCAGGAAGGCCCGGAACGTGTCCGGGTCGAAATCGGCGTCGGGGGCCAGCACCAGGGCGGCCATCACCTGATCGCCCACCGCAGGGTCGGGAACGGCGTAGACCGCCAGCTCGGTCACATCGGGATGACGCAGCAGAATCCGCTCGATCGGGGCGGTGCCAAGGTTCTCGCCGTCGACCCGCATCCAGTCACCCAGCCGGCCGGCGAAGTAGGCGAAGCCGGCGTCGTCGCGGTAGGCCAGGTCACCGCTGTGGTACACCCCTCCGGCCATCCGCTCGGCGTCGGCGTCGGCGTCGTTGTAGTAGCCGCGAAACCATCCCCGGCCCGCGGTGTTCACCAGCTCGCCGACCACGCCGGGCGGGCACGGCTCCCCGGTGTCGACGTCGACGATCGCCACCCCGTCGGCGAGTGGTCCCAGCGCCCCGTCGGGGGTGTCCGGTGTCCGCGCGATCGACACGCCGCCCTCGCTGGAGCCGAACCCGTCGACGACGACGACGCCGAACCGCTGCGCGAAGCGGTCGAGGTCACGTGGGGCACCCTCGTTGCCGTACATGACCTTCAGCGGGTTGTCGCTGTCGTCGTCGCGTTGCGGCGTCGCCAGGACGTAGGACAGCGGCTTGCCGACGTAGTTTGCGTAGGTGGCGCCGAAGCGCCGGACGTCGGGCAGAAACTGGGAGGCGGAGAACTTGCGCCGCAACGCAATCGAAGCACCGGCCGCCACCGCGGGCCCCCAGCCGGCCATGATCGCGTTGGAATGGAACAGCGGCATCGACAAATAGCAGGTGTCCGCCGGCCCGAGGCCGAACCGCTGCGCCAGCATGGCGCCGGGGAAGGCGACCTTCGCATGCGTGCAGCGCACCGCCTTGGGCTCCCCGCTGGTGCCCGACGTGAAGATGAGCGTGAACAGGTCGTCGGGATCGGTGTCGGCAAATCGTGGGGGAGTGCCGCGGTGCCCGGCCACCTCGTCGGCCCACTCTGGCGAGTCGACGTCGATGTAGTCCACCCCGTCAGGGATGCCGTCGCGATCGGCCAGCACCAACTGGCAGTCCGCGCGGGCGATGTCGCGGGCCAGTGCTGCGCCACGGCGGGTCGGATTGAGCCCGACCGGCACTATCCCGGTCATTCCTGCGGCCACCAGAACCGTCGAGAAGAACGGGGTGTTGCCGAGCAGCACACCGATGTGTGGCGGCTTGTCCTGGTCAAGCCGGGCAGTCAGCGTGGCGGCCAGTTCGGCCGCCTGCTGGATGTGGTCGTGCCAGCTGACGAAGGTGTCCTCGGCGTGGATCCCCCGGTCGTCCACGTCGACCAGCGGGGCCAGCAGTTGGGTGACGGTGGGATCGCGACTCACGGCGCCAGCTTCACCGATTGTCAGGCCGGCGTATCGGCGAGCTCACGGCCGATGCGGAGCAACTGCGCGGTGGCCCCGCCGACCGCGAATTCGGTCTGCTTGGCGGCCAGGAAGTATCGGTGCACCGGATGGTCGATGTCGATTCCGACGCCGCCGTGCACGTGCACCGTGGTGTGCGCGACGCGGTGTCCGGCCTCGGCGGCCCAGAACGCCGCGGTGGCGACCTCGGCGTCGGCGGGCAAATCCTCGTCGACTCGCCACGCCGCCTGCGTGAGCGTCAGCCGCAGACCCTTGACGTCGATGTAGCCGTCCGCCAGGCGTTGTCCCACCGCCTGGAAGCTGCCGATCGGCCGGTCGAATTGCTCACGGGTGCGGGCATATTCGGCGGTCAGCGCCAGTGCCCGCTCGAGCACACCCAGCTGAAATGCCGTGAGCCCCAACGTCTGAAGCGCGCTGATCCAGGCGACGACGTCCTCGCCGCCGACGACGCGTCCGGCGTCGACCTTTGCGCTGGTCAGGTTCAGCTCTCCGACGCTGCCCTTTCCGGTGGTGTCCAGCGGCGTCACCGACACCCCTTCGTCGCCAGCGGCGACGAGGAAGACAACCGTGCCCGAATCACTGTCAGCCGGCACCAGGAAGCCGTCGGCCACGGGTGCATAGCCGACGAGCGTGCGGGTGCCGGTCAGCCGATAGCCGTCGTCACTGCTTGCCGCCTGCACCGGCCCCTGGCCCATCTCTCCGTCGAGCGCGACGGTCAGGATCTTCTCACCGGACACCGCGGGGACACCCCAGGCCTGTTGCAGCTCCTCGGATCCGAAGCGGGCGAGCGCGCCCGCAGCGAGCACTACCGAATCCAGGTACGGCACCGCGGCGAGTTGGCGGCCGAGCGCGGTGAGCACCGCGGCCTGCTCCAGGACACCGAAACCGCCGCCGCCCAACGACTCAGCGGCAGCGGTGGACAGAATGTCGGCGTCGACGAGCTTGCGCCACAGATAGCGGTCGAACCGTTGCTCGAGGCCGTCCAGGTCGCGCTGGTGTTCGGGGGTGCACACCGCGTTGACGATTGTGCCGACGAGCCCCGACAGGTCGTCGGCCGCCTCGGTGGTCTTGAAATCCATAGTGTGGTCCTTCGGAAGTCTTGTCGGTGGGCCGGTGTCAGCGGTTGGCTCTTGGCAGGCCCATCGCCACCATGCCGATGATGTCGCGCTGGACCTCGTTGGTGCCGCCGCCGAAGGTCAGGATCAGGCAGGCCCGGTGCATCCGCTCCACCCGGCCGCGCAGCAGCGCGCCGTGCGAGTCCTGCCGGACGGTGGCCGCGGTACCCAGCACCTCCATCAGCAGGCGGTAGGCCTCGGTGGCCAGCTCGGTGCCGAACACCTTGGCCGCCGAGGCGTCCGCCGGAGACGGGGAGGCGGACTCCGACGACGCCAGCTCCCAGTTGATCAGCTTGAGAACCTCGGCCTTGGCGTGCACCCGGGCCAGATTGAGCTGCACCCATTCCGAGTCGATGAGCCGTGCCCCGCTGGAGTCCTTGGTGTTTTGCGCCCACTCGCGAACCTCGCGCAGCGCCAAGAAGATCGGTT
>JAOPWF010000107.1 GCA_025965815.1 Mycobacterium sp. | reverse complement strand
TGCCCTCCTACGGCGCAGACCTATCGATCGAGGCCATCGTTGCCCATGCCCGCGATAACCTGTCGTCGTTCAAAGTCCCGACGGTCATCCGCCTCATCGCCGAGCACGAGCTACCGATGCTTCCCACCGGCAAGATTGACCGCCACGGACTGCTGCGGATCATGGCAACCCAGTGACGAGCACCACGACGCTCAGCGGCCTCCACCGTTGACATAGACGGTCTGGCCGCTGACGTAGGAAGCCTCGTCGGCGGCCAGGAACGCGATGACCGCAGCGACCTCTTCGGGTTGCCCGACCCGGCCCAGCGGCGTGCGCTCGGCGGCGGAGCGTTGGTGCTCCTCGGTGCTGGATCCGACGCGTGCCGCGGTGGCCGCGGTCATCGCGGTGGCGATGTAGCCGGGGCCACCGCGTTGACGTTGATGTTGTACGGCCCCAGCTCGATCGCCAATGTGGCTGTCAGGGCCTGGATGCCGGCCTTGGCCGCCGCATAGTTCGCTTGTCCGCGGGCGCCCAGGGCTGATCGGCTGCTCAGCGACACGATCTTGCCGTAGCGCTGGGCGACCATGTGCTTCTGCGCCGCCTGCGCGCAGTGGTAGGCCCCGGTCAGGTTGACCGCGATGACGGCGTCCCAGTCCGCCTTGGACAGCCGGAAGAACAGGTCGTCGCGGGTGATGCCCGCATTGTTGATCAGAATGTGCAGCCCGCCGAAATCCGCCACGATCCGCTCGAAGACCGCCTCGACGCCCGGCTGGTCGGTGACGTCACAGACATACGCGCGCGCGCTGCCGCCGGAACAGACAATTCCGTCCGTCACCTCCTGCGGCGCGGTCAGGTCCACCAGCGCCACGGCAGCGCCCTCGGACGCCAGCCGCCGCGCGGTGGCCGCCCCGATGCCACCGGCAGCGCCGGTGACGACGGCGACCTTGTCGGCGAACCTGCTCACTTCGCGCGGCCCGCCGCCTTCATCCGCGCCAGGTCGGCCATGACGACGGTCTGCCCGCCGGTGGCCGCCAACGCCCGGGTGTGGCCCAGGTGGTGCATGTCGAAACACGCCGCGATCGCCGTCGAGAAGCCCATGGTGTCGAGGGTGTGGTTGACGGCCCGCTTCGCCAGGCGCAGCGCCCAGGGGTCCGTCTGTGCGACGCGGTGCGCCAGTGCCATGGTGAAGGCGCGCAACTCATCCAGGGGCACGACGTGGTTGACCATCCCGCTGCGCAGCGCCTCCTGGGCGCTCACCGACCCCGCGGTGAACAGCATCTCCTTGGCTTTTCTGGCTCCGAACTCCCAGGTGTGCGCGTGGTATTCGACTCCCATGATGCCGAGCAGACCGACCGGGTCGGAGAACTGGGCGTTGTCCGCGGCGACGATCAGATCGCACGGCCAGCACAGCATCAGGCCGGCGGCGATGCACTTGCCCTGCACCGCGGCGATGGTGGGCTTCGGGATATCGCGCCAGCGCTTGGCGTACTCCAGGTAGCCCCGTGTCTCCCAGTCGTAGTAATCCTCGGCCACCAGCTTGCGGTCGGTGCGCTGGGGGCCCAGCCCGCGACCGTCGCCAGACGGATCGCTGCCGGACATGTCGTGTCCGGCGGAGAAGTGCTTGCCGGTCGTCGTCAAGACAATGACCCGCACGTCGGGATCGTCGTCCGCACGCCGCCACGCGTCGTCGAGGTCCTTGAGGATGCCCGGAGTCTGCGCGTTCGCGGCGCCGGGCCTGTCCAGGGTAATGACCGCAACCCGGTTCTCGATTTCGTATCGGACGAAATGCTCTGCTGTCATTGCTGTCTCCTGATAACGCTTTCCTGGGCGAAGGACGCCACGAGCGATCCCGACTGGGTGTAGACGGCGCCGGTGCCGAAACCGCGGCCACCGGCCATCCGGATACCGCGGGTCTCGATCCGCAGCCACTCGGACACATCGAACGGCTGGTGGAACCAGACCGAATGGGTTACGACGCCGGTCTCCAGCAGCACGTGGGCGTCGGACTGGCTCACGCCCGGCACCGCTTTGAGCAACGTGCCGATGACCGGCCAGTCCGAGACGTAGGCGATGACCGGCTGCGCCAGCGACGTGTCACCGAAGCCCGCGCAGCGCATCCAGAACGCGAACTCGGCGGGCACGGCGCCCTCATCATCGAGGCCGACAGCGCTGATGAGCCGGGCTTCGCCCGGAACGACGGCGAAGTCCACCGGCTTGGCGTCCGTCGGATCATCCCCTGATGCCGGCGCGTCGAACTGGTAGTTCTCCCCCTCGTCGGCACGGTCCACGAGGATCGACGCGGTCGCGACGACGCGGCGGCCGGGGTCTTCGTCCTGCCAGACGACGGCGCGCCGGTGCCCCAGCGAGCGGCCCTCGTGGGTCTGCTCCAGATCCAGGAACAGCGGTTTGCGAGGTCGCCCCGCGCGCGGGAAGGCGACCTGCAGCGATTTCACGGTCTTGCCCTTCGGTGCGATCGCCGCGATCAGTTGGGCCAGAATCTGCCCGCCGAAGACCCGCTCGGAGCTCGGGTT
>JAOPWF010000104.1 GCA_025965815.1 Mycobacterium sp. | reverse complement strand
CCTGATCCAGGAGGGCAACCTGGGTCTGATCCGTGCGATGGAGAAGTTCGACTACAGCAAGGGATTCAAGTTCTCGACGTATGCGACCTGGTGGATCCGGCAAGCCATCACCCGTGGCATGGCCGATCAGAGTCGCACCATCCGCCTCCCCGTTCACCTCGTCGAGCAGGTCAACAAGCTCGCCCGCATCAAGCGGGAGATGCACCAGAACCTCGGACGTGAGGCCACCGACGAGGAGCTCGCGGCGGAGTCGGGCATCCCGGTGGAGAAGATCACCGATCTGCTCGAGCACAGCCGCGACCCGGTGAGCCTGGACATGCCGGTGGGCAGCGACGAGGAAGCCCCGCTCGGCGACTTCATCGAGGATGCCGAGGCCATGTCGGCCGAGAACGCCGTCATCTCCGAGCTACTGCACACCGACATCCGCAGCGTGCTGGCTACCCTCGACGAGCGCGAGCATCAGGTGATCCGCCTGCGCTTCGGCTTGGACGACGGCCAGCCACGCACGCTCGACCAGATCGGCAAGCTGTTCGGGCTGTCCCGGGAGCGGGTCCGCCAGATCGAGCGCGAAGTGATGGCGAAGCTACGCAACGGCGAACGCGCCGATCGGCTGCGGTCCTACGCCAGCTGACAAACCCGCACAGTGTGCCCGCTGGAAACCCGGCGTGCACACTGCGTGCGCGTGACGTCCGGCCTATGTTCGACAGCCAATTCACGCAGCTAGACCGGTAGACTCTGCCGTGACGGAGGGTTGGCCATGAACGATCTAGTAGACACCACCGAGATGTACCTGCGGACGATCTACGACCTCGAGGAAGAGGGCGTGGTGCCGCTGCGTGCCCGCATCGCCGAGCGGCTCGAGCAGAGCGGACCAACCGTAAGCCAGACCGTGTCCAGGATGGAGCGCGACGGCCTGCTCCACGTCGCCGGCGACCGGCATCTCGAGCTCACCGACAAGGGCCGCGCCCTGGCCATCGCCGTGATGCGCAAGCACCGGCTGGCCGAGCGGCTGCTGGTCGACGTCATCGGCCTGCCGTGGGAAGAGGTGCACGCCGAGGCCTGCCGCTGGGAGCACGTGATGAGTGAGGACGTCGAGCGCCGCCTCGTGCAGGTGCTGGACAATCCGACGGTCTCCCCGTTCGGCAATCCCATCCCCGGCCTCTCCGAGCTCGGCGTGGGCTCGATGATGGGCTCCGAGGACGCCAACCTCGTCCGGCTCACCGAACTGCCGTCCGGATTCCCGGTCGCGGTCGTGGTGCGCCAGCTGACCGAACACGTCCAGGGCGACGTCGACCTGATCTCGCGGCTCAAGGACGCCGGCGTGGTGCCCAACGCACGCGTGACGGTCGAGACGAACCCGAGCGGCGGCGTCGCCATCGTGATCCCCGGACACCAGCAGGTCGAACTGCCCCACGAAATGGCCCACGCCGTCAAGGTCGAAAAGGTCTAGCCCGCCCGCCTGCCGAACGACCGTCGCGGCGGAAGCCGCACGCCGAGGCGCTCGGCCAGCTGGTAACCGGTGACAGTCAACTCGCGGATCTGTTCGGGCCGCATTCCCGACTGCAGCGCGGTGTCGAGCATGCCCGCCATCCGATGGGCAGGATCGCAACGCAGCGCGGCCTCAAGCGAGACTCCGGCCAGCGGTCCGTCACCGCGGGAATAGGCACTGAACGCCAGCAGCACCAGCGCCTCGACCCGCCACGGCTCCGGCAGCGTACGCGACAGCGTCGCCCATAATGACTCCGCCTCACCGGCGTTATCACCCACTGCGAGGGCATACAGGGTGTCGCGCACCCGCACGTCGGTCAACGCCCACGCCAGCGCTGCGAGCTCGGCTTCGACCAGCTCGCCGCCGTCGGCCACCCGCGCCGCCGCAGCCATCGCATCCTCGACGTCGCGGCGGGCATCGGAATCTTCCCGCGAGGCCGTTTCGGCCGGGTCGGACCGACCGTGGATCACCTTGGCGAGCGCGGAGCTGCGGGACGGATCGACGACCTCGATCACCTCCTGGAGATCAGCGCGCCGAGCGTAAAGCCGGCGTCCGTCGAGGACGGCGGCGACGGCCAGCGGAGACGCCGACGGGTCGTCGACCACTCCCCCCGCCCCGCAGCCGTCGGCGCAGTGCCAGGTCCCGCCCGCCCGTACCCGATCCACCACATGGGCGGCGACCAGGGCGATCCCCCGGGTCGACAGCGCCCCGGTCAGCGTCGTGGTGAGCTCCCGGTACTCCGCGTTGCACATCGGGCACCGCGCCCCCTGGGCGTCGACGAACACCGCAATCGCCGAGTCGGGCCTGGCGGCCGCGGCCACGTCGGCGAGGTGGAGGATCGAATCGGCCAGTTCGTCAGACAGGTCCACCCGCATCACCGCGCCCAGTTCGCCGCGCTCCATCGACACCAGGACCAGCGATTTCTCCGGAACGAAGCCGAGGACGGCGGGTAGGGCCGCGATGAGGGCGGCGGGGCGATTGAGTTTGAAGTCGTGCGCAGGGTTCGTCATGCCCCGACCGTCGCAACCGGCACCGTCACCGCGGCCGGCTGCGAGCGCGGCGCACCCGCGACTGTGGACGAAATCCGAACTGGGGACAGCCGCGACCAGTGGCGTACGAGTCGCCTACGGCTGCCCGCCGCGGCGTACCTTGAGGACGGCGTCACTGAACACCGTGTCGAGAGCGTGGGTATCCGGTGTGACCTCGGACCCGTCGCCCTGCGACGACATCCAGGTGGCGCTCACCCGCACGTCGGCGATCTGCGCCACCAGCGTCAGGGATCGGCGGACCGAGCCCTGCGGATCGGTCACCGTCTGGTCGACGGCCAAGGTGTCGTCGGCGTCCACCGGCGGTGGTGCCAGCATCGTCACCTCGACCGTCGAAACCGCACCCCCGACATCGGCGCCGAAGGACGGGCAGGCGGTCAGCTGGTCCCGCCGCTGATGCAGCTGGCCGCCGGCACGAATGAGCACAACGGTGAGGGTGGTGGAGTCCTCTTTGTCGGTGCCCTGCGCCGCGACGGCCTGCAGTGGCGCCGGCCCGGGCACCGGCGGCGCACACTCCGGCGGCGTCACGACCGAACCCGCAGGAACACCATCGACGGCACGCAGCACCGGGTCGACCGCGGCGGGGTCGAGCAGCACGGCCGGATAGCCGACCGGAAAGCGCGCCGGGTCAATCAGCAACTGCGCCAACGTCGCAGGCACGGCGGGGGCCGCCCCCAGCGCGGCGGCCCGTACGGTGCCGGCGATTGTCTGACTACACCCGCTGACCAGCGGAGTCGCCATGACGATCGTGCAGCCGACGACCACCGCACCATGGGAGCACCGGATGAGTGTGCTGACCATTGCGGCTATCGTCTCACCACTGCAGCCGGGCGGCCGCCAGGCGCGCGGAGGCTGACGCAGACCGACCGGTCGCCTTTATTCACGCGATCTTGACGCGGCCGGCATGCGAGATTCCGATAATCGGCGTAGATCTGTTTCTCATGGGTTCGATGCAGGAGTACGACCTCGTCGTCATCGGTTCTGGTCCGGGCGGGCAGAAAGCGGCGATCGCCGCGGCCAAGCTGGGCAAATCGGTCGCGGTCATCGAACGTGGTCGGATGCTCGGCGGCGTGTGCGTCAACACGGGGACCATTCCGTCGAAGACGCTGCGCGAGGCCGTGGTCTATCTCACCGGCATGAGCCAGCGCGAACTGTACGGCGCCAGCTACCGCGTCAAGGAGAAGATCACGCCGGCCGACCTGCTGGCCCGCACCTCCCACGTCATCGGCAAGGAAGTCGACGTCGTGCGCTCGCAGCTGATGCGTAACCGCGTCGAGCTGTTCGTGGGCCACGCCCGCTTCATCGACGAGCACACGGTGCTGGTCGAGGATCCGAATCGGGCCGAGCGAATCACCGTCAGTGGTCAGTACATCGTGATCGCCAGTGGCACCAAACCCGCGCGGCCGGCCGGCGTCGAGTTC
>JAOPWF010000102.1 GCA_025965815.1 Mycobacterium sp. | reverse complement strand
CGCCAGATCACGGAACATCTCGTCCCCACCGGTGGCCGCATCGAAGCCGAGCACCTGGTAGGCCTGGTCATCGCTACATTGCAGGCAGGTCTGACACTCATCAATGTTGGCTCAGGCTCACCGCCGGCGCCATGATCCTGCTCGCCATCGCCCGCCCACCGCTGCGGCAGATCAGGCGCCAGGACGTGCCCGCACAGCTGGCGCTGGGCGTGACCAGCGCGCTGATGGGCGTCATCTTCTTGGCCGCGATCGAACGGATCCCCTCGGCACCGCCGTCGCGATCGAATTCCTCGGGCCGCTCACCGTCGCCGCCGTCCGCGCCCACAACAAACAGGCATTCCTCTGGCCCGCGCTCGCACTGATCGGTGTGGTGCTGCTCACCGGACCCTGGCGCGGCACCATCAACCTCGCCGGCGCCGCAGCCCAACGAGGAGACCATCGGCAACCAGCGAACCCGGATACCAGTTCCGGACGGCCGCAATGGAATACGGAACGGTCTTCACGCAGCTGAGCCGCTACTTGAGTGTCGAGCGATGCTCACCCACCCTGTTGAGAAGTCGCTGTCTGGCGGCTATCTAGGGCCCTTATTGATGCCGGTCGTGCGGAATCGACTTCGGTACATGCTGGGGGAGACGGCGAGGTTGCGGCGGAAGGTGCGTCTCATTGTGTCCGCGGACCCGAAACCGGCTCGTCGTGCGACGGCTTCCTGACCGTGATCTCCGGCCGCGAGGAGGACCTTGGCTGCCTCCAGTCGTGCTTGCTCTACGAACCGGGCCGGCGTCATTCCGACCTGCACCCGGAACATGCGCGCCAGATGCCGCTCGCTCACCGCCGCACGAGCTGCCATGGCCGCGATCGAGTGGTCGGCCCCGGGATCGCAGACAACGGAGTCCAGGATCTCGCGGAGACCTCGCGTGACCGGGAGTGCTGATTCAGTCCAGACACTGAACTGGGCCTGGCCGCCCGGGCGTTGGAGGAAGACGACTATCCACCGCGCCACGCGCCGGGCCATGTCTGGGCCGTAGTCACTTTCCACGAGAGCAAGTGCCAGGTCGATACCGGCGCTGATTCCAGCGCCGGTGATGAATCGGCCGTCCTGTACGAATAGTGAGTCAGCTTCGACCACCACCTTGGGATAGGCGCGAGCCAGCTCTTGGCAATGCGCCCAATGCGTGGTTGCACGACGGCCGTCTAGAAATCCGAGTGCCGCGAGCACGAACGCGCCCGTGCACACCGAGGCAACTCTGCGAGCCCGCGGTGCCAGTTCGCGCGCCATCTTCAAAGCCGATTCGACAGCATCCGGCGTCTCCTCTTCGGGGATGTCGTGTTCGCCCGGGGTGAAGGTGAAGTCGGCCGGCACTCCGCCGGGCACGATCAGAGTGTCGATCCGATCGGGCACCTCGGCGAGTGATACGTCAACGTTGAGGGTCGCGAACGCCGTCGTCGCGACCGCCTCACCGGTCGGCGAGGCCAATAGCACTTTGTACCGCGCCCCGAAGTCGTTCGCGCGGGCGAAGATCTCGAGCGGCGCGGCGACGTCCTGCAGCGTCACCATGTTGTACAGCGCGAAGACGACCGTTCTGGGTGGCTTCGATGGGTTCGCTCCCACGGCTCGGCCCGTCGCCATCTTGTCCGGCCGATGCGGCCGCCTCTTGTCTTGCCTGGAGTGGTCTGTCACGTGTTCTCCGCCACCCTTTCGTGACACCGGATCAAGAACGCGACTCGAGTTCGCAGATCATCCTCGACCTTCGCAAACAACTGTGGTGGTTTCGGATATCTCGACACTTGTGTCCGAGCATGCGACCCATGCTTGCACCCGACGCGCTATCCCGCTGGCCCCCTCGTCCGACCTCCGATCATGGTCACCGTAAGCCCCACTCTCCCAGTCGTCGCCATCGTGAACCAAGGAAATCTGCTCAAAATCGTTGTAGCTGAACGCTATTTGAGCGCCACACCGTCGACCGAACCGGAGATTGCCCGCACCGATGAAGTCCGGAACTGCGTGATTTCTGTCCGGTCTTGACGGCTGAGGAAATCGGAGTGTAACGCCAGTGAAACATCGTGGCGCGAACCTGGCTTCACCGCATTCATCGTAGCGAAAACCGTTGCACTACTGGTCAACTCTCTTGCCATTTCGATCACGAAGGTAGGTTCAATGGATTCTCGAACAGCCCTGACGCTGAGTATCGGCGTCCTTGGCGGGCTGGCGGTCGCGTTGACCGCAACAGTCATCACGGTGCCCATCTGGGTGGTGTTCTTGGCCTGGGCCTCGTTCTTCTTCGTCGGTGGCGGCATCTCCGGCTGGGTTCGCTCTGTGGCGTCCAACCTCGTCGGCGTGGCCATCGCCTCAGCCAGCCTGTATGCGGCCTACCTGATGGGCGGCAGCCTCCTGGTAACCGCCATCGCCGTAGGCGTGGGCAGTGCGGTGATGGTGCAAGCGTCGTGGACGTCGCTGCTGTCCACCACACCCGCAGTCGTCGTTGGATTCGCCTCCACGGTGTCG
>JAOPWF010000099.1 GCA_025965815.1 Mycobacterium sp. | reverse complement strand
AATAGCGTGGTGGACTACCTTCGCGACCACGGCTGGCTCACCGAGACGGTGACCGTCGAGGACGCGTTCGAGGCCAACGGCCTGGTGTTCCACCCCGACGAGGCGATGACGGGGCTGTACAACGCCTGCTACACCTCGGCCCGGCTGGCCTGACCGCTCCGAACGGCGTTACGCGCCAATGGCCAACGCGATGAGCGTCAGCCATCCCCCGGGCACGCCGACTCCGCTGCCCAGCACGAACCACCGATAGACGGGGCGCGAGCGCGAACCCCACACCGTTGGGGCTAGCCCGCCGACCGCGATGAGGTTGAGCGCGACTGCCAACAGCGGATGCACCCGGGTCAAGCCGAGACTCAACACGATGATCGCCGCGACGGTCACCGCCGCGACGAAGGCCGCCACGCCTGACCGACTACGGCCTGCTGCGATGCGGCGTACCGCCGCGAGGGGAGAGCGGCGGCATGTCTATGCGTTCCGCTGCTGCTTTACGGCTCGGCGGCCGCTACTGGTTCACCGGTGGCTGGAACCTGGGCGCGGTCATCGCCTCGGCCGTCGGCGCGACCTTCGGCGTGCTGGCCGTCAACACCACGCTGTACGTTGGTCCGCTGGCGGACGTCGCGGGCGGGGTGGACGTCAGCACCATCGGGTCCGCCGTGTTGGCCGGCGTCATCTACCTGGCCGGAGCCGCCGGGCCGGCGACATTGAAATCCGCAGGACGGGTGTCGTCAGCGTCCCCTGCGTGAGGTACTGCTCCAGATTGCGCAACGTCAGCTGCGTCATCGCCGAGCGCGTTCGGGCGGTGGCGCTGCCGACGTGCGGCAGCAACACGACGTTCTCCAGGGCGAGCAACTGGGCGGGTACGTCGGGTTCGTCGGTGTAGACGTCCAGACCCGCGCCGGCCAGTGCGCCGCCTGCCAGCAGTTCCACCAGCGCGTCCTGGTCGACGACGCTGCCGCGGGCCACGTTGATCAGGTATCCCTCGGGCCCCAGCGCCTCCAGCACCGCCCGGTCCACGAGCTTTGCGGTGCCCTTGCCGCCGGCCGTCGCGACGACCAGGACATCGACGGACTCGGCAAGCTCCAGCGGCGACGCCGCATAGCGGTGCGGTGATTCTGGAATCTGATGCCGGTTGTGATAGGCGATGGCACAGTCGAATCCGAGCAACCGGGTGGCGATCGCCGAGCCGATGCGGCCCATGCCGAGGATGCCCACCTGGGTTCCGTTGACGTCACGGGTCAGCGGGTAGTCGCCGTCTCGCGCCCAGCGCCCCTCGCGGACGTAGCGGTCGGCGGCGCTGAATCCGCGCAGCGTGTCGATGATCAGGCCCACCGCGGTGTCCGCGACGGTGTCGGTGAGCACATCGGGCGTATTGCTGACACCGATGCCGTGCTGGCGCGCTGCCTCGATATCGATGCTCTCGTAGCCCGCCCCGAAGTGGACGATGGCGCCGAGATTGGGCAGCGCGGCCATCAGTTTGGCGTCAACGCCGGCACCCGCGGACACGATCACCGTGACGGACGCGCCGTGCTCGGCCAGGAACCGCTCGCGCTGCGTACCGTCGGGCAGTGGCAATGCTTGGTACTTCGACGCCAGAGCGTCGGCCAGCGACGGCTCCGGTGTCCCGATTTGAAGAACAGCCATGCCTCCATCCTGCGCCGTGGCTGGTGTATACACAGACCATTCCTGGCCGGCTTCGACGGCATCGACTTCACCGTTCACCGTCAGGTTTCCGAGGGCAACCTGGTCTTCAACGAGCCCACAGACACCATGCGGCGCAAGGACGGCACGGCGATACCGCTGCCCGTCACGGGTGTGTTCGAGATCCGGAACGACCGGATCGCGGCCTGGCGGGACTACTTCGACATGGGCACGATCACCAAGGCGTTCAGCTAGACCAGCAGTGGCACTTCGTCGTTGCGGACGTCGGTCAGGATCTCGAACATGGCCCGCCGCGACGCGGTGAGTTCCACGGGCGTGACTGCCGGGCCCGACAGCTGGATACGGCATGTCGCGATCGCCGAGTTGTAGCAGTACTTCGACGTGCCGGTGGTGTCGGTGTAGGTCAGTCCGATCACGTCGGCCGGTGAAGCGGTCATCTCGCCCGTCAGCCGCACTCCGTCGACGCTGCCCTGGAACGACCACCTGAACGGTCGGTACTTCGCCTTTGTGTTGCGGGCCGCTGGGACCGATCGCACGGCGAACTCCCGTCCGCCGTGCCGCAACACGAAGAGGGTCGCCGCAGGCAGTTTCACCGGCCCCAGAGCGGCATGAGCCGTGACGATCTCCAGGGTGGACTCCGGCTCGCCGTCAAAGCCGCATACCTGCCCGAACGCATAGGCAGGCGTATGCCGTCGTCCCCAGTTGTGGTTGACGCTTCCGGTCCATCCGTCGACGTTCACGTGGGTGTCGTCCAGGTCGAGGCTGCCGTCGAACCGCGCCGACGGATGGCGGACCATCGTCTTGGCCGTCGGGAACCGGGCACCGTAACCCCGGTCGGTCAGCAGCTTGACCGGCGGCTGCTCGCCAGGGCGGATCCGCAGGTCCCAGGAGGCGCGCACTGATCCGGCGGTGGCCGAGCCACGGGCGGACCCGGCGTCGACGCCGACCGGGCCGATCCGTGCGGTCCACGGGTCGTCGCGGAAGACGGCCTGATCGATCAGATGTGGCTGCTTGAGCGCACGGTTGCCCCGGCCGTCGGGGTCGAAAATCATCACCCAGACATCGGCGGCAGCCGCTCCCGTGGTGGGCAGCAACAGCGTCGACCGCAGCCAGAGCGCCTGCGCGCGCACAGGATTGTTGGCACGGATGAAGCGGCTCTCGTAGTAGGGCGCCTCCGCGGGCATCACCCTTACAGCATGCGTCGGTCAGCCCTGCGAATTGCCCGATTCGGCCAACCGTTGATGCAGCCTTGCCCGGATGTCTTCGGCGGAGTAGGAGTTTCGCTTGCGTTGATCGCGAGCCACCAACACCCCGCCGGCGGCGACTCCCACGACACCGGCCATACCGATCCACTTCCAGATGTTGCGCATGAGGAGAGTCTGCCTGCTTAGGCTGCGGTGGTGGTTGTAAGCACGGTGTCGCTCGACAAGGCACTCGACGAGACCCGAACGGGCGACATCTGGCTGTTTCGGGGCGATTCCGGGCCGGATCGCGCCATTCAGACGATGACGAACAGCCCGGTGAACCACGTCGGGATGACGGTGTCCATCGACGACCTGCCGCCGCTGATCTGGCACGCCGAACTCGGCAACAAGCTGACCGACATGTGGACGAGCACGAATCACCGGGGCGTACAACTCAACGACGCCCGCGCCGCCGTCGAGCAGTGGATTGGAAAGTACGGGCAGCGGTGCTGGCTGCGTCAGCTCACGCCGTATGCGAACCTCGAGCAGGAGAATCGGCTGTTGCAGGTCATCGCCCGGATGGACGGCACGCCGTTTCCCAGTACCGCGC
>JAOPWF010000084.1 GCA_025965815.1 Mycobacterium sp. | reverse complement strand
TGCGACGGCACCGTACTGGTCAGGTACGGTGCCGCCGTCCGAGGCGAGCGTGACCGAGTCGTATCCCACCGAAAGTGCTGCGTCACAAGGTAGGTGGCTATTCTCCCGCCACCACGTCTGGCCCGACGCCGGCAGGGTGTCGATCGGGTCGTAGAACGGGTAGACGCGGTTCAGAGCATCGACATCCGTTAGATCCAAACCGGTGCGGTAATTCTTGGTCCAGTATGAGATGCCCAGGTTCCGGTCGTAACGCACCACCTGATGGACCCACCGTTTGCCGACATAGGGAACGTCGCACACGATGCGCGGGGTCGCGAAGCCGGGCAGATAACCCATGATCGAAAGCTGCAGCTGTTGAGCTTGCCACAGTGGGGTCCGCCAGTGTTCGGCGTTGGGGATCATGTCGCACATATAGAAGTAGTACGGCAGGATGTTTGCTTCGCCCTGCAGCGCGAAGCACAGGTCGAGCAGGTCGTCGGCAGTGGCGTTCACCCCGCGCATCAATACCCCCTGGTTGCGCACGTCTCGCAGCCCTGCGTCAATCAGTGCCCGCGTCGCCGCCGCGACCAGTGGAGTCACTGACTGCACATGGTTGATGTGGGTGTGCAGTGCCAGGTTGACGCCTCGGGCAGCGGCGATGTGTGCCAAGCGATTAACTCCGTCAACCACCTTCACTTGCAGCCAGTGTTGCGGCAACGCGGCCAGCGCCTTCGTCGCCAAGCGGATATCGCGGATGGTGTCAATCTCGAGCAACTGCATGACGAACGATTCCAGCCGCGGCCAGGGGACGTTGGCCACATCACCACCGGACACCACGACATCACGCACCGTCGGTGTGGCGCGCAGGTAGTCCAGCATTCTTTCCTGCCGGTCGGCCGGCTGCAGGGTCAGCCTGTTCTTGCTGATCGTTGGTGTGGAATTGCCGATTAGATCCATCCGCGTGCAGTGCCCGCAATATTGCGGGCAGGTCGAGAGCATTTCGGCGAGGACCTTGGTCGGGTATCGATGGGTCAGCCCCTCCACCACCCACATGTCGCTCTCGTGCAACGAATCTCGCTCGGCGAAAGGATGTGAGCCCCATTCCGGCTCGCGATCGCTGAGAAGCGGCAGCATGTAACGCCGGATCGGATCGGTATAGAAGGCCTCGGTGAACGTTCGGCGATCCAGCGCGCAATTAGGCGCCATGGTGTTCAGCATCTGCGGCGGCAGCAGCATCGACATGGTGGCGCGCTGCTGCTGATCGGCTGCCAGGTCGGTGTAGAACCGCTCGTCGAGCAGGTCCCCCACCACCGCGCGCAGCTGCCCGATGTTCTTGACGGAGTGCGCCCGCTGCCATTGTGCGTCCCGCCACTCGGACTCCGTGACCGTCGCCCAACCCGGGTAACGACGCCAATCCGGTTCGGACAACTCCTTGCGTACATAGGTATACGGCTGATCGGTGACGGCGGCGAAGGCAGTCTGCTCGGGTTCAATGAGTGTTGTCATCGTGACAGAACCTTTCGCGAAACGGTCGCCAGTTCAGCGCCGTGGATCAATTCGATCGCGACGCGCTGGCCCGACCTGATCGCACCCTCCATCAACCCGAAGAACTCCAGGCTGGTTTCAGTGCCTGCCCAGTGGACACGGCCATGAGGTTCGGTCAGTACCGGCCCGAGTCGCAACCAGTCACCGGGTCCGAACAGAGCGGCATAGCATCCCCTGCTGTATTTCTCAGCCAGCCAGTCGGTCACCGAGCATTGCGTCGGTGACGGTAACTGCGGAAAGAGCCGTCCGGTGTGGGCCAGGGCCGCGTCCCGCTGCTCGCCCGACGACAGCGCGCTGAAGGCCGATGCCGCTGCGCCGGTGACGAATCCCGTTAGCACGCCGGCAGATTCATCCGGCGGAGAATCATCGACCGTGGACAGCAGCGGTCCGTGCGCGCTCACCGACCACCCGGACAAGCCCTGCGCACGCCAGATCGGAGCCGGATAGCTCAGATGTACTTTAACCGCGCAGCCGCGCCCGGTGGCCGCCGTCGCCCGCGGGGCGGGCAGGGCGGGCCGGAACTCGATCCGCTGCGCCAACAGCGGCGGTATGGCGACGACGACCTGGTCAGCCCGATACTCGGAACGTGTGCCATCGACGGCCGAAACACACTGCACCACAACCTCGTCGGCGTCCTGATCGATGGCAGAAACGGGATGACGCAACCGCAGCCGCTCGCCGAGCCGGTCAGCGAGCGCCTCGCATAGCAGATGCGAGCCGCCATCAATCCGCCACTGCTGGGCCCCGCCCTCGAAGGCGTTGAGGTAGCGGATCCCTCCGCCAGAGCGCAGATAGAAGGCCATGTGCAGAACGGAGATCGCCGTCGGATCGGCCGCCATCATCTCGCCGATGAACAGCGGGAAGAAGGTCCGCGCGTCCGGATGCTTGACCTCGTCGGCAAGCCACTGCGCGGCTGTCAGCTGGTCGAGATATTCCGCGCGTGGGCTCTCCCACGGCGCGTCGGGCCGCACCTGCGCGACCAGTTCCTCGAGGCGATCGAACAGATCGCCGAGCGCGACCGCGTCCAGCGGGGGCACCCGGGTCGCAGTCGTCGTCCGCTCATCCGACACCAGGAATGTGCTATCCCCTTCCATCGCCGTGGGGGCCAGGCCGAGTCCGTGCTCCCGCAACAGTGCGAGCAGTTCGGTGTGCTGCACGCCCAGATAGGCAGCACCGCCATCGGCGACGACACTCGCGGACACCGGGATGCCGTGCATCCGGCCGCCTACCCGATCACGTGCCTCAAGCACTGTGACCTCCGCGCCCGCCGCCG
>JAOPWF010000081.1 GCA_025965815.1 Mycobacterium sp. | reverse complement strand
ACATCAAGAACTTCACCCGCGGTTCGCGGGTGTTCTACCCCGTGCACGTGCCCGGCGCCTTGTTCTCCGGCGGTGACCTGCATTTCAGTCAGGGCGACGGCGAGATCACCTTCTGCGGTGCGATCGAGATGGGCGGCTTCATCGACTTCCACGTCGACCTGATCAAGGGCGGCATGGAGACCTACGGGGTGACCACCAACCCGATCCTGATGCCGGGCAACGTCGAACCGCGGTATTCGGAGTTCGTCACATTCATCGGTATCGGCGTGGACCACGACACCGACACGCAGCTCTACAACGACGCCACGGTGGCCTACCGCAACGCCTGCCTGAACGCCATCGCGTACCTGGAGAAGTTCGGCTACTCCGGCCCGCAGGCCTACCTGCTGCTCGGGGCCGCACCGATCGAGGGCCGGGTCAGTGGTGTCGTCGACATCCCGAACGCATGCTGCTCGCTATACCTGCCGACCGCGATCTTCGACACCGACATCCGGCCCAGCGCCGCCGGACCGGTCCGGGCCGACCGGGGTAGCTGCGCGGTGTCATCCTGACCGCTTTCGCTAGTCGGCATCGAGCGGGATGGTGACGACCAGCGACGTCCCCCGTCCGACGGGACTCTCGATTTCCAAGTGACCTCCGAGCGCTTCAACTCGGTCGGTGAGCCCGATGAGTCCAGACCCCTTGCCGGAGACGGCTCCGCCGATGCCGTCATCGCGGATCGACAGACTCAGACTGGTCCGTTCGGCCTCGACGCGGATGTTCACTTCGGAGGCTCGGGCGTGCTTGGCCGCGTTCGCGAGTGCCTCCGCCACCACGTAGTACGCGGCGACCTCGGTCGACTCCGGCAACCGGCGGCCGACGCTGACATCGAGCACCACCGGGACGGTTGAGCGGCGGGCGAGCGTCTTGATGGCGGGGCCGAGGCCGCCCCTGGACAGGATCGCCGGATGGATTCCGCGGGAGATCTCTTGCAGGTCGCTGGAGACACCGGCCAGTCCCCCGACGATGTGCGATAGCTGTTCCTTGAGCGCGGTCTGCTCGGAGGGCACCGACGCTTCCGCTGCGCGGAGCTCGAGCCCCAGCGACACGATCCGCTGCTGGGCGCCGTCATGCAGATCCCGTTCGAAGCGACGTCGGGCGTTGTCTGCGGCGGCCACGATCCGGGCGCGGGACGCGGTGAGCTCCGCGCGCGTCTCGGCGTTCGCGATCGCGGTGGCGACGAGATCGGCGAAGTCCCCGATCCGCGCTTCGGTGTCGGGCGCCAGCGGCGCAGGTCGCGAGGACCCGATGATGGCCACACCCCACATGCGGCCGTCGACGATGATCGGTGCTCCCACCGAGGAGTTAAGCCCCGCCCCCCGGACGCGCGCCGCCGTGGAACCGGGGGCACCGTCGTAACTGTTCACCCGGGCGGGGCGGCCGGTGCGAAGCACCGTCGCGACGACGCTTACTCCGTCGAGCGAAAAGCGCTCGCCGACCGGTATTTCCGACAGATCCTGCTCGTTCTGCCGGGCAACGAGCAGGACCGCGGCGTCGCCGTCGTAGCGGAACAGCGCGACGTGGTTGACATCCAGTCCGCGCGCCAGCTCCGCCACGGCCGCCGGGAAGACCTCGGACGGTGCGACGCCGCGTGCGACCAGCGTCGCCACCCGGCGTAAGGCGGCCTGCTGCTCGGCGAGCAGGCTCACCTCGGCGTGACTTGCCTCGATTATCCGCTGCGCCTGGCGAAGCCGGTCCTGTTCGAATCGTCGATCCGACACGTCTCGCGCCGCCGCGTACAGCAGACCCTGATCCGACACGACGTTCCACTCGAGCCAGCGCGGCGCGCCGTCACTGCGGATGCACCGGTTCTCGAACTGGGCGCTCCCGTGGCTGCGGTACAGCTCGTCAAGCACCGCACGCGTCCGACTCCGATCTGCCGGATGGATGAATTCGGCAAAAGGGCGGGACAGCAACTCGCTGCTCGAATAGCCCAGTGCCCGTTCGAATGCGGGGTTGACGCGCCCGACGTAAACCGGCCCGCCGATGCAGAGCAGGTCGGATGTCAGATCGAAGAACTGCTCCTGTTCCCTGCGGCTGGCCTCAAGCGCGGTGCTGATCGCCTCGCGGTCACGCGCGGCAGCGAGCAGCGCCTCCAGGGCCGGCACCATCCGGCGCAGGCGATGCCGGATCGGCGTCGGTAGGTCGGCAGGGATCAACAGCGTGCCGAGCAAGGCTGAACCGTCGCGCAACGGGACCGCACGTCGGTGGTCGTCCGAGGGAACCGACTCGAGTTCGATTCCGGCGAAAGGCAACCCGAGGACATCCGCCAGGCGCTGGGCCGCCCTGTCCAGGGCGGCGCGTAGGTCGCCGGCGCGCAGTGTGAGGCGGCCCAGTTCGGCCGCAAGGTCGGCCTCGCGGCGGCGCTGATCGGCTTCCGCGGCCCGCAGCCGGGCCTGGCCGCCCAGCGTGTTCGCCAACAGCGCGACCGGCAGGAAGATCGCGACTGCCAACAGGTCCTGAGCCTTGGTAGGGATGAGGATCCCATTGGTCTCCAGATGGAAATACACGTAGGCGATCAGGCTGGCCAGCGACGTCGCCACCGCCAGCCCGAATCCCCAGCCGGCGGAGACCACCAGTACGCCGAGCAGAAACAGGACACCGAAGGCGTTTTCCGGGGCAATCCGCTTGAGCCAGAACACCAGTAGGGTCTCCGCCACGATGAACGCCGCGGCGACGGCGATCCCTACAGCCAACGGCGGGGCCTGCGGTCGCAGCACCAGTGACAGCAGGCGCGCACGCATCGGTCGGCGGCGAATCTCCCCCTCGGGGGTGCGGTCGGCCGACAGGTCACCCATTACCCGCACTCAACTCGAGATGGGCGGCGGAATGTCTCCGGGCGCCGCCGAGCTGAACGACAGAATTGCGCATGTCTACCCCGGACGGCCGACCGATTGACGGCAACGAAGTTGATTGAGTTTCTAGCGGATCGGCGCACACCATTATCATTGTCGGCGTTTCTGTCCGGCCCGTTCCGCGGATCCGCCACACCCGGGGCGGGCGGCCCCTGTCGCAGACTTCCGGCTAGCGGGAATGCGAACCGGTAGCCCGTCTGCGATTCTGATGACATGTTGCTGCGGGTTGAGTCGTGCGCTGCCTGATCGTTGATGACAGCGCCAACTTCAGGGACGCCGCAAGCAGCCTGCTCGAGCGCGACGGGATCACCGTCGTCGGTGTCGCGTCGAACAGTG
>JAOPWF010000059.1 GCA_025965815.1 Mycobacterium sp. | reverse complement strand
CCGTCCACTCTCGTGCCGGGCCCACGATGGCACGCCTGCCCCGCAGCAACCGAAGCAACTGAGTCCGATTGGGACCGTCCATGTCTGGCACGAGCAACACGACGACCGACTCTGACGGATCGATACCGGGAAGGTCCTCGCCCAGCTGCAACGTCGACGGGCTGAATCGGGAAACCAGGCCGCGCGTGGCGGCCAGGGGTAGCAAGACCGCGGTCAGTGTGGTTGGTGGACGCCAATATGCGCGCTCGGCGTGCGCCAGCTGGATCTCGGTGGACTCACCTGCGAGCAGGCTCCTGCCCAGCCGGTCGAGATAGCGCTGCCGGACTCGACCCGATGTCGCCAGCTCGTCGGCGTGCCCGGAAACGCTTGCGGCAGAAAGCTCGTCGATGAACGCGAAGACCAATTCAGCGAACCGGGCGATCGTGGCGGCGGGCACGCCGCCGTCGACGGCGGTGGCCGACAATTCACGCCAGGCGGCCCGCGCGCCCACGCGGTAGGCCGATAGCAACGCGTCCATGGATCGCCCCTGACGTGCCTCACCGCGCCCCAGTTCGTAGGCACCGTCGAGCGCGGGCGAGAGCCGCGAGTTCGGATCCGAGTCTTCTGGCCGAGCAGCCAGCTGCAGGAACGCTCCGAGTGCCATCTGGACAGCGTTTTCGATGTTCTGCCCCATCCGCCCGCTGAAGGCGCCGGCATAGCTCGGCACTTCGACGGTGACAGCGGCGACGGTCAGTTCCGCTAATTGCGGCAGCCCAGCCTGCAGTGCGGCGACGACGTGGTCATCGAGGTCGAGGCCGATGACCTTGCGGGGCTCGCGCCCGGGCGCTCCGTGAGACAAAACTATTCCCTTCGAACAAAAAGGTGTCGATTCTTCACCCGATAGGCACAAGAGTCTATACCCGAAGACAGGCGATAGTTGACCCATGACAACGACACAAACCAGCCCAACCGCAGTCCGCGGGCTGCGCGATCGGGTCATGAGGTTCGCGGAACGGGTCACCACCCCGCTGCTCCCCGCGGACTATCTGGATGTCGTCGACCCGCTGCGTTCCGGCGCCGAGCTGCGGGGCCGCATCGTCGCGATCCATCCCGAGACCCGGGACGCGGTGAGCGTGGTAATCAGGCCGGGACGCGGCTGGCGCACGCACGTGCCAGGCCAATACATCCGCATCGGCGTGGATGTCGATGGCGTCCGCCAGTGGCGGGCGTATTCGTTGACCTCCGAGACCCATCGGGCTGACGGGTGTATCGCGATCACCGTCAAGGCGATCCCCGGCGGAAAGGTCAGTAATCACCTCGTCCGGCGCGCCACCGTCGGAACGATCGTTCAGCTCGATCACGCGGCAGGCGAGTTCACCTTCGGCGCGCAAGCGCCGTGCAAGATCCTGTTCCTCACCGCGGGCAGCGGCATCACCCCGGTCATGGGGATGTTGCGCAACATGGCCGATCGGCCGGACGACGTGGTCGTCGTGCATTCCGCGCCGACGTCAAGCGATGTGATCTTCGGCGGCGAACTGCGGATGCTCGCCCGCAAGGGCCGAATCCGGCTGGTGGAGTTGCACACCAACACCGACGGCATGCTCGACGTCGCCCGACTCGAGCGACTCGTCGGCGATTTCGCCGAACGCCAGACATGGGCATGTGGGCCGGCCAGGTTGCTCGACGCACTCGAGCAGCGCTGGATCGACGAAGGCATAGCCGACCGGCTGCACACCGAGCGCTTCCGTCCGACCGTCGTCGCCGCAGGCGAGGGCGGCACCGTCACCTTCAGCAAGTCGGACACAGTCGTGGAGACCGATGGCGCACAGACGCTGCTCGATGCCGGCGAAGCGGCAGGAGTGCTGATGCCATCGGGCTGCCGGATGGGCATCTGCTTCGGATGTGTCGCACCGCTGCGCCAAGGAGCGGTACGCGACCTCCGCAACGGCGAAATCACCTCCGCCGCAACAGGTGACGGCGTGATGGTCCAAACATGTGTCTCAGCAGCCGCTGGCACATGCGACATCGACTTGTAAGGAAATCGACATGACTGCTCTGCAACGCAAGCACGACAATCCGATCGCGCACCTCAGCGATAACGACATCGAGAGTCTGGGCGTCGAACTCGATGCCATTCGGCAGCAAGTGATTTCCAGTCGCGGTGAGCGTGACGCCGCCTACATCCGCAAGGTCATCGACGCGCAGCGCAAGCTCGAGATGGGCAGCCGCGGGGTGCTGCTCTTCTCACTGTTTCCGCCGGCCTGGGTCCTCGGCACGGTGGGCCTGTCGGTCTCGAAGATCATCGAGAACATGGAGATCGGCCACAACGTGATGCACGGTCAGTGGGACTGGATGCGGGATCCGAAGATTCATTCGACGACATGGGAATGGGACAACGCGTCTCCGTCGGAGATGTGGAAGCACTCGCATAACGAGGTTCACCACACTTACACCAACGTGCTCGGTAAGGACCACGATCTGGGCTACGGCATCATGCGGGTCGATGAAGACCAGCGCTGGAAGCCGTTCTACCTCGCCCAGCCACTGTGGAACTTCATCAACGCCTGCCTGTTCCAATACGGCATCGCCGCCTACGACCTGGAGATCGGCAAGTACCTCAAGGGCCGAACCGACAAGGCGGAGTTCCGTCGGCAGGGCAAGAACGTCCTGGCCAAGATCCGTCGTCACGTGACGCGGGATTACGTGCTACATCCACTGTTGTCCGGTCCCTCGGCTGTGACGACGTTGACCGCGAACCTGACCGCCAACCTGGTCCGCAATCTGTGGACACACTCCGTCATCATGTGCGGGCACTTCCCCGAAGGCGTGCAGACCTACGAGAAGAAGTCCATCGACGGCGAAACCCGTGGCGAATGGTATCTGCGGCAGATGCTGGGCTCTGCCAACATCAGCGGAAGTGCCTTCCTGCACTTCATGAGCGGCAATCTGTCCTTCCAGATCGAGCACCACCTGTACCCGGACCTGCCGAGCAACCGCTACGCCGAGATCGCACCGAAGATCCGCGACGTCTTCGAGCGTTATGGCCTCACCTACACCAGCGGGCCACTCGTCAAGCAGGTCGGTTCGGCCTGGAAGAAAGTGTTCCGCCTCTCGGTGCCCAATAACTTCAAGCCCAGCGACTTCCTACGCAACGCCACCGCGGCCGCCAACCCGGCATCGTTGACGCAGCGCATCTTCGGCGAGGCGAATGCCGATACCGCCGAAGCCGCCTGACCGGGCGGCCTTCACGCCCAACAGTCACACCCGCGCGCTGCCCTTGACCCAGTCGCTCCACGGGATGGTCCAGTCACCGTTCTGCCACAGTGTGAGTGGCTCCCCACCGGTGTTGCGCACTTCGACGATGTCGCCGGGCTGGGAGAACTTGAAGAACCATTGCGCGTTGTCGGCGTTGAGGTTCAAGCAGCCGTGCGAGGTGTCGGTGTTGCCTTGCGCCCATACGGTGCTCAGGAGTTGATGCAGGTAGATGCCGTCGCCGCTGATGCGGGTCGCCCAGCTGATCGTTTCGCGATACCCGAGCCGCGAATTGATGGGCAAGCCGAAGGTGGATGAATCCATGATCACGGGATTGGCCTTGTCCATGACGGTGTACACGCCGGGCTGGGTCCAGAATGAGATCGTCCGGCCGCCGATCGTCTGGCTGCCGCCCATTCCCATTGAGGTGGGCATGGTGCGAACCAAGGCGCCGTTCTCATAGACACTGACCTGCTTGGTGCGGTCGTCGGCGACGGACACGTGAGAGTCACCGATTCTGAAGGAGACCCGGCTGTCCTCCTGCCCGTACAGGCCGTCGCCCAGCGGAACACCGTAGATCTGGGCTTTCGCCGTGACCAGGGTGCCGGGCGCGAAGTATCGCATCGGCCGCCAATGCGCCGTTTGGTTATCAAGCCAGTACCACGAGCCTGCGACGGACGGCGACGTGCTGACCGAGAGGTGATTCTCGGCAGCGGCGCGGTCGGTGATCGGCTCGTCGAAATGGGCCACGATCACCGTTCCGACCCCATAAGTTCCGCCGTCGGCTATCGCCGCCCCCGAGGTCGTGTTGAGGTACACCTTCGTCTCGTTGCCCGGAGTCAGCGTGGAAAAGCTGGCTACCTGGGTGGTGATGGTCGAATCGGTGCCCCGAGCGGTGGCGGTGAGGGTGTAGGTCCTTCCGTATCCGAGCGGTATGCCCAGCTTCCACTGCATGTTGTCCGGTGTCATGATGCCGGCGACGCGGTCGCCTTGGTCATTGACCATCTGCACGCCGACTAGTTTTCCGGCCGTGGCCTGCACCGACACCGCTCCCAGCGGGTCGACGTCGTGGGCATTGGGCCTCGGCGCGATGGTGAGGGCTGCGGGCGCGAGCGCGACGACGTTCGGCGCAGCCACCGGTGGATGCGCGGCGCCGCATGACCCACCGACGCACGGCGCGGCGGAGGCGCTCTGTGTGACCCCGAGCACCACCATGACCGCGGCCACGGCGAGCACAACGCGTCGCCCCAGGCGTCGCTCCCCCATAAAGATCCATCTCTTGTTTCGAGCCGACAAAACCAGACCAGATTCGGGCAGCAGTGACCGACCTCCATTCGCTAGCGACCATAGTGGACCAGTCCCGACCCCAGTGGGTGCCCTCGCGCGGCACGTCACCAAGATGTCCCCGCTCCGATACTGAATGCACACGTTGCAACAGGGCCGCACGAACGCAAGAGCCGGACACCGTCAGCCGTTTGTGCCGGGCGGCCCGGGAAAGTCGGTGGTTTCTTGCGGGAAGGGGCGATGCGACGTTGGGTGGGCACTGCTCGGCGGCGCCGGAGTGCTCGGACGTCGGGTGGCGCTTGTTGGCGGAGGCGGCGGCGGGGGCGCTGTTGTGCTGGGTTGGGCCGTTGTAGTGATGATCACCGGCGGTGGGGTGCTCGACGGCACGCGGGAGGGTGCCTGGGTGGGGGTTGGCGAACTCGAGGTCGTGGATGGCGCCGCGGGTGGCGGTGTGGTGGTGATCGGGATTGTCGGCACTACCGCGCCGGTGGGACCGACCTGCTCGCGGGACACCACGAGAACCGCCGACACCACAATGCCGAGCGCGACGATACTCATAACGCCGAGTGCGATCACGGACGACACCGCGCGATACCACGGTGCAGGGGAACCGGCCGAAGGTCCCGAACGCATTCGGTCTGCCACTGTCGAGCCCATAAGCGGATCAGGACTTCTCGGCCCGGACGTCGTCAGCGACAGCGCCGGGGCGAGGCGGCCCGGTAGTTCGTCCATCCGGATCATCGGCGGACCTTAGACTGTCGTTGCTGAAGGGACGCTGAAAGCAGTCTTGGAACTTCTGAACCTTTGGCCAATCCTTCGCGTGTCTAGAGAGAGGCGGCGCTGTCGGCGATCGCGCCCTGACACTGCACTGGAGGACGCGAGACGCTTCAACGAATCGCACTTCTGGCAATCGGGGCGCCGCGGCGGGTGATCACCATCGCGGCGCTGGTGATGGTGGCCGCGGCCATTTTCGGAATCCCGGTTGCCAAGAGTCTGTCCGCCAGTGGATTTCAGGACCCGACGTCGGAGTCCGCCAAGGCGACACAACTATTGACCGACAAGTTCGGTCAGGGCGACCTGCAGATGTTGATCACCGTCACCGCGGCGGACAACGTCACCAGCGGACCGGCCCGGGCAGTGGGTATCGACATCGCCGATCACCTGGCCGGCTCTCCGCACGTCGCCAATGTGACATCGGCGTGGACCGCATCACCTGAGGCCGCGCGTGACCTGGTCAGCAGGGACGGCAGGTCGGGGCTGATCGTGGCGGGCATCACCGGCGGCGAAAGTAAGGCGCCGGAGTACGCCAAAGCGCTCTCCGGCGAGGTGGCACACGACCGCGACGGCGTCGCCGTCCGCGCCGGCGGGGTCGCCATGGTGAACGCGCAGATCACTGCGCAATCACAACGCGATCTGCTGCTGATGGAGTCGCTTGCTATTCCCTTCAGCTTCATCGTGCTGGTGTGGGTGTTCGGCGGGCTGCTGGCCGCGGCGCTGCCGGTCGTGGTCGGCGGCATGGCGATCGTCGGGTCGATGGCAGTGCTGCGCCTGATCACCTTCGGCACGGACGTCTCGATCTTCGCGCTGAACCTGACTACCGCGATGGGGTTGGCGCTGGCGATCGACTACACGCTGTTGATCATCAGCCGCTACCGCGACGAACTCGACGACGACTCCGACCGGAATGAAGCCGTGGTCCGCACCATGGTGACAGCGGGGCGGACCGTGCTGTTCTCGGCGACAACGGTCGGGCTGTCGATGGCCGCGATGATTCTGTTCCCGATGCATTTCCTCAAGTCGTTCGCCTACGCGGGTCTGGCGACGGTCGGATTCGCCGCGGTCGCGGCGGTGGTCGTGACGCCGGCGGCCATGATGCTGCTCGGTGACCGGTTGGATTCGCTGGACGTGCGCCGCCTTGTCCGGCGTACTTTGAACCGGCCCGCACCGGTCCACCGCCCGATTGAGCAGCAGTTGTGGTACCGCTCGACGAAGTTCGCGATGCGGCGTGCCCTTCCCATCGGGTTGGCGGTGGTCGCCCTGTTGCTGGTGCTCGGTGCGCCCTTCCTTGGCGTGAGATGGGGCTTCCCGGACGACCGTGTGCTGCCTGCATCCGCTTCCGCGCATCAGGTCGGCGACCGGCTGCGCAACGACTTCGCGCAGGACTCGGCGACAGCGGTGACCGTCGTCATCCCCGACAACAACGGTGTGGGACCCATCGAGATGCAGCGGTACGCGGCGGAGCTATCGCGGGTCCCGGACGTCTTGGCCGTGTCCGCGCCGGCCGGCACGTTTGTGAACGGCGCGCTGGCGGGGGGCCCGTCGGCACCGACCGGTGTCGCGCAGGGCAGCGCGTTTCTCACCGTCAGCAGCAGCGCGCCGCTGTTCTCGGCCAGCTCTGAGACCCAGCTCGACCGGCTGCACGCGGTTGACACTCCGGGCGGCAGAGCGGTCGACCTCACGGGGATCGCCCAGACCAACCGCGCCAGCGTGCACGCCATCACGTCTCGGCTTCCGCTCGTGCTC